>JBOHRY010000197.1:0-4616 GCA_050732955.1 Gemmatimonadales bacterium
GCCGGGAGCAAGCCCAGAGACTGGCCCAACGATCGAGTTCGGAAGCATCCCGGAGTCCGGCGCCGAGCTCTTTCTTGGCTCCGGGCTCTGGGCCGGCTCTGGGCTCCGGGCTCTGGGCTGGCTCCGGGCTCTGGGCTCTGGGCTTGCTCCGGGCTCTGGGCTCTGGGCTTGCTCGGGGCTCCCTGCTCATGGCTTCTCGCGGCTCCGGGGTCCGGGCTCCGGCCTACTGCATCTTCCAGAACCCGATCCCTGCCGCTCCCCCGCCCACGTCAATGGTCGCCACGCGCGTGAACGTCGCGAGTTCGACCACTTCGACGCTGCCGACCTCGCCGGGTCTCCCCGCCACCGCGATGAACCCGTACCGGTCGTCTCCGCTCACCACCACTTCTCCCGGGCCGGCATGCTGAGCGTGAAGCCGCGACAGTTCGCGCCCGCTCGCGAGCTCGATCGCTACAATTTCGCCCGATGTCGAATTGGTGGCGACCAGCAGCTTGCCATCGTGGGTGAGCGCCAGGTGGTTCACACCCGCCCCGACCGGAAAGCGTCGGCTCACCTTCCACTCCGTCCCGTTCACTTCGACGATCTCGCCGGTGCCGCTACACGTCACGTAAATCCTCGACCCATCAGCTGTGGTCTCCACCCACGTGGGAGCGCAGCGGCCCCGCTCTCCGTCGAGGGCGATCCGCCGACTCACCTGCATATCATGCGTGCCGATCTCGACCAGGGTGTCGGCCGTCGTGCACACTGAATACTGACGCGATCCATCCGCCACCAACCGCGACCCAGCCGGGTGCCCGCAGGTCCTTATCCGCGCCACTTCGACCATCGACGGCAGATACACCACCCCGATCCACCCCTCGCTCCCCCCGTGCAGCGGCACGGCATTGGCCACCCACGCGTACTGCCCGTCCGGAGTGATTGCCACCGCGCCGGGTACCGCACCAAGCGGTTCGCGCCCCGTGACGGTATCCGGTGGCTGGCTCTCGCGAGAACTGCTGTCTGCCGCAATCCTGACGCGCAGCAACTCTCCACCACCGAAACCGTGCACCGTGGTGATGTAGTACGTGCGGTGGTCGGGACCGACCGCGAGGTACTGCGGCCCGGTGGCCAGTTCGCTGTCGGGCAAGCCTCGCGCACTGGTGAGCTGGTGGCTCTTGCCATCGCTGGCAACGTAGATATCCGGCGGGCTCTCCGGCTCGCCGGGCACCAGCTTGACCGTGGTCCGATGCTCGACGATCCCGCCCCTGGGTCCGAAGCGCAGCAGCGCGATCTGATCAACGCCGCTGGAAGCCACCAGCACGAAATAGGATTTGACTGGAGGGGCCGGCGTCTGAGGCGACGCCGAAACGGCCACCCCGGAGCCCAGAGCCCAGAGGCCGGCCAAAATTCCCAATGGCGAGAGTTTCCTGGGCGCCGCGCTCCGGATTCGGTTCGGTCTACGCCTTGATGGCATGCTCCACTGCTCGCGCCGCACGCGCCCGGTCCCAGACATCAGCTACCGCCGCCCCGATCAGGAAGACGAAGGACATATACCACAGCCAGAGGATGAACAACAGCGCCGCGCCCAGATCGGTGTCGATGGAATACTGTCCGCCGTGCGGAATACTGACGAGGTACAGCCCGTACACGCGCTTCGCGAGCTCGAACCCCAGTGTGGCGACGGCACTGGCAATCAGCGCGCCGGGCCAGGCAAGTCGCTTCGGGCTCGCGTAGCGGTACAGCAGTACGAAGAGCGCCACGCCGAAGAGAAACGCCGCGCCGCGGGCCCCCCACTGCCCGCCGGTCGTGAGCAGAAAGCGCCAGCGCGTATCGACGTCGACGCCGCGAGCGGCGGCGATGCCGAGCGCCGCGGTGGTCAAGGTGTTGGCAATGGCCAGCACGATGACGATCAACGCGATGGCCACGTCCTGCGCCTTGGCGAGCAGATACCCAGCGATGTAGCTCCAGACGAAGTGTCCCCGGACTGGCCGCTGGCGCACCTGGAAGATCTGCGACAGACAGATGCGCACCGCGGCGAAGAGCCGGCTGCTGAACCAGATGAAGAGCGGGATGGCGAACCAGGTGAGCTTGCTGCGATTCCAGGTCTCGATCTTGGCGATCAGCTCTTCGGTGAGCGTGAACGGGTCGGTGCCACCGCCATGCGCGTGAGCGGGGAGAAACCTTGCGAAGAGCTCGCCCGGTGCCGTGCCGCCGAGACTGCTCGACGAGAGCATCCAGCTGAGCAGCGCGATGATGAGGATGGCAATCGGGATGATCGCCAGCAGAGCGTCGAACGTGAGCGCTGACGAGAGCAGCGGCAGGTTGACGCGATCGAGCGTCGCGAGAACCTGGGCGCGAATCGGGATCGGGGTCGTGACAGGAGGCTCGCCGGCCGGCGGGAGTCCCGCGGGAGTCGGTGGCCCCTCAACCACTCCGCTTACTCGTCGTCGTCCTCGGCGACGCCGTCGCCCGCGACCGCGGCGCGCGCCCGGCTGCGCGCGTCGGCCAGCCGGCGCTCCAGCTCATCGCGGGCACTCACGGCAGTCCGCTCCAGCTTGCGCTTGCCGTCCTTCACCTCGTCAGCGACTTCTTCGGCCAGTTCGGACATCGTCTCCTTGAGCTTGCGGCCGCGCGCCTGCAGGTCGTCGCCGATGTCCTCCAGCTTGTCCTCGGCCTGCGCCCGCAACTTGCGGCCCCGGCGCGCCAAGTCGCGGCGGGTACGGTCACCGGACTGGGGCGCGAAGAGCAGTCCCAGACCGGCACCGATCGCCGCACCCAGGATGAACCACTTGAGACCGGCGCCGCCGTCGGCCTCGATTACGGTTACGTCGCGATCGTCGCGCACCAGAGGCTCCTTTGCGATGCTATTCGCCCGCGTCCGGATCGTCCTCGGCGAGAACGCCCGCGTGGGTCAGCGCGCCGTGCTCCAGTTCGGGCGCGGTAACGAACCGCCGCACCAGGGCGGCGGTGCCCGTCGCATGAAGCTGGTCGAACAGGAAGCCGAACATCTTCTCCAGATCGGCCCCAATCTGCTGACGAACGACCGCCGGCAACTCCCACACGTCGCGCTTGAACGGACCGATCGCCTTCTTGCGCGTCTTGTAGTAGAACTGCTCCTGCGAATCGCCGGCCTTGCGTTCCGATTCCGCGTTGGTGTCGAGCCAGCGGTACATCCGCTCGCGCAGCTCCGCCGGGAGCGCTCCGTGATCGAAAATCATGTTCTGGAAATTGGTCGCCAGGTGAATCTCGGCGGTCTCGATCCGCGGGAAGTTGCCGAAGGCGTCGCTGGGCAGCGTCGAAGCGCCGTGCTGCACCGCACCGGCCAACCCATAGTCATCGCGCGCAGATTTCGAGAGGGCTTCGAGCGCCTTGAGGTCGAGCTTGACCGCGGCGATGGAACCGTCCGGCAGCACCACGCCGCCATGCGAAGTACCGGTCTGCACCGAGATCTTGCTGATCCCCTCACCGGCGCCGCTCGCCGACAGTGTCCGGTTGTAGCCGTCCATGAAGGCGTGCAGCTCTTCCACGGTGGAGTTCTTGGTCCCGACCTCGCCGATCTCGGCACCGACCGAAATCGTCACGTCGTCCGGCTGGTGATGACGGATGAACCGCGTGATCTCGGCGGCGCGTTGATAGTTGGTGCGTTGCTGTTCGTCGAGGGTCTTGAAGGAAAGATCGACGAGCGTCGACGTATCGACGTCGATGTTGAAGAAGCCCGATGCGATCTCCTCGCCGATCAGGTTCTTGACCTCGCCGACCTCGGCCTCGGGATTGGCCGCAAACTTCTTGGCGTTCACCTGGCAGTGATCGCCCTGGATGAAGAGAGGGAGGTGATAACCCTCGCGCAGGGCGGCACCGATCATGACGGCGACGTACTCCGCCGGCCGCTGGTCGGTGTAGGCGATCTCGGATCGCGCGATCTCGAGAATGATGGCGCCCGCATCGCGGGCAAGTGCCGCGCGGAACACGGCGCGCGCGGTATCGTACGCCAGCATCCGGACATTGATCGCGGGCACCGTGAAGCCGCCGCACTCGCCGCGTCCGCGCGCAAGATACAGGTCGTGGATCGACGCGGGGCGGACGCCCAGCGACTGGCCCAGGCTCCACAGATTGAGGCGAGCCGCATCGCGGTCCGCCGCTGCGCCGAACACGGCGGTATGCACCAGCCGGTCGAGCTCGTCGTTCGAAGGTTTGACTGCAGTCGCCACGCCGACTCCCGAGGTCTTGCGGTTGGAGCGTGAATCTAAAACCCAGGGACCGGCACCCGGAGTCCCGGCTCGATTCCATGTCACGGACGGCGTTCTCCACACGGCCCCGTCATGTGAAGGAAATGTGGAGTCAGAAGTTGGGAAACCGGTGGGAAGTGGACAACGAATGTCGGCCTGATCCCCGGTGGTGCCAAGGAGTTGCGCCAGGTACAGCCGAATTCTCCCCGCGTCCACACGTGGAAAAGTTATCCAGTCCACAGATGTGCGGAGCCGATTTTCCGCCGCTGTCGGCCTGGACTCCCATGTGGACGCGATGTGTTGGCTGAGCCGGCCGCGATTGTGGAAGTCCCCACCGGCCAATGGGTTGCGGCCGTGGACCGTGTGGGAAAGCAATCTCCACACTTTGCCCGTGACGTGGATAGGTGACGG
>JBOHRY010000198.1:0-3240 GCA_050732955.1 Gemmatimonadales bacterium
GCTGTTGGCGCCCGTCTCGGCGGTCATCCCCAGAATCCCATTGCCGATAAACGCCGGATCGTTGTTACCGGATCCATCGCCGTTGGCGTCCACGCCTTGCCGGAACCCTGGAGTAAACGGCAACCCCGAACGGAACCGGTAACGCGCCGCAAGGATGAGCGGCATCCGTCCACCGGTGGTGTACGTCAACGTGCCGGCGACGCGGTGCGGAATATCGAGATCCGAACGACCGTCTTCCCAGATGCCGCCCTTGAGCCCGTCGGGAAAGGGCGAGAGCTGGTCGGCCGGATCACCGCTCAACTGGCCGGGAAGATTGTCAGTCGTCTTCGAATAGGTATACGAGAGCAGCGCGCTCAGTCCGCGAGTCATCCGATGCTCGAGACTCAGGCCGAGTTCATAGTCATCGGCGTATCCGGTAGAGGACAACCCGTACGCCATATCGAACTCACTGAACCGGCGGTTGCTGCCAACGGCGGGCGCGATCAATCCACCAAACTGGAGTAGTGTACCGTAAATGGGCCGGCCGTCGCTGCCGGTCGATACCGGGTCCTCGACGCGGTTGAGATCCTCGCGCCGCAGCAGGTAGTCGGTGTGACGATAACCACCGCTGACCACAACCGTCGTCGCCCCGTCGAGGCGCTGGGACAGCGACAGATCCGATTTGAATGCCAGTGGCTTGCGCACATCGGGGCCGAACATGGTCAACGCCGGTCCCGCGTCGACACCAACGGTTTCGCCTGCGGCCGGCCATGCCACGTTGCCTGCCGCCCGCCGGATCCGGACGTCGCCATCGTATTGTGCAGCTTCCGCCAGCGCCGCCACGTCGAACCGGCCGGGGACCATGCCGACGCTGGCGCGGAGGACCGTGCGCCCGGCGCCGCTCGCATCCCAGGTGACTCCGCCACGCGGACCAAAGACACTGCCCTTCCCATCGGAAGGCACCAGATTGTTGAGCCGATTGGAGGCAAGGCCCCACGCCGTGTTGAGCGCGACAGCATCGCCGGGCAGGTGCTCACGATCGTAGCGGAAGCCGCCGAATATCTGCATGTCCGGGGATATCTGCCACGCGTCCTCCACGAAGAGCGCCAGGTCGGTGATGCCGAGGTCTGGCGCCGGCGTGCTGCGAGAGGCGCGGTAGTAGGTCCCTGAATCAGCCGCGAAGGTCGCCAGGTCGCCGAAGAGATATCGCCCTGATCCGCCCGGCAACCAGCTGTCGTTGACCGTGCGATGCTCGAAAGAGCCACCGAACTTGAGCGTGTGTTCGCCGGCGCGGACCGCAATCGTCTCGTAGATACCGAACGCGTTCTCGCTGAAGTTGCCCGGCAAGGTTACAGCACCGCCGACCGCGAGTCCGTCGCCTACGAAGCCAGTGTACGGCAGTGACGCACCAGTCCAGTCACGCTTCGACGTGCGCACGCCCAGGCGACTTTCGCTGGTCACCGACGAACCGCCGGTCGTCAGCGACGCGCTGCCGCTCACATCGCGGGCTTCGAGCCGGGATCCGGCGCCGTTGACGAGCTCAGTACCCACGTCGGGGTTGTCCTCGGACCACGAGGCCACTCCCGCGCGGATGGCGAGGAGTGTCGAACCGCCCAACTGCCAGTCGAGGCGACCGAGACCGCTGCCGCCTTTCCACGTTCGAACCGTCGGAGCGAGCCAGCGCGCGACGTCCGCGTGCTGGGCCGTCGCGGCGGCGCCGATCGCGGTCGCCACATTTCCCGAGTCAACGCCCGCGATATCGGCAACCGACGGCGCTGGCGCCGGCGACTCGAGTTGCTGGTAGTTGGCGCTCACCTGCCACGCCGCCGTATCGCGCTTGATCGGGCCGCCGACGGTCACGCCGCCCCGGATCGACGTCGCGGCGGAATCACCCGGATTGTCGAGGCTGCGGCCACCGAGTTTGGCGCTGGAGAAGCTGGCCCAGGGCCGGAACTCGAAGTGCTCGCCGCCCCGCGCCGTCTGGGCACCAAGAGTCGCCCCCGGAGTTGCGGGCCAATCCACGTCGGAGCCAAATCCGGTGAAGACGACCTGCTCCAATCCGTTGCGGTCGAAGAGCGGGGCCGTCGCCGGCTCGCCGGGAAGTCCGGGATGCCGGAGCAAGGATTCTCGCACGCCATCGACCATGAGGGATGAATAGCGCGGCGCCAGGCCGTTGGCACTCTGGACCAGTCCGTCGCGCCCATCGCGCGGAACGTCTGCATCGGAGAATGCTTCGGCGACATTGGTGACGTCGGTGCGCCGGTCGAACCGGAGCAGGTCTGTGCCGGTCACCGACTGGAAGGGTTCCGAAGTCGAGTACGCGGCATTTGACGGCCGCTCTTCCACTGCGGCGATCGGCGGCGGCCGGCGCACCAGCGTGATCGATACGCGCGAAATGCTGCCGGCAATCACCGCAATGGCGGTCATCCGCACCGGCTGGAAGCCGAATTCCTCAGCCAGGATCGAATAGAGTCCGGGCGCCACGACCTGGTACGACGCCACGCCGAGACGGTCCGCGACGAGGGTTCGAACGGCGGTTCCGTCACGTTCGAGCGTGATCGACACGCCGCGGAGCGGAGCGCCGCGGTCGTCCACGATTGTCGCGGTTAGCCCGCCCACCGTCAGTCCCTGCGCGGCAACTGCCGGCACGAATGGCGATGCCCAGCCCAGTCCGAAGGCGATGACTGCGGCGAGCACACGCTGGGGATTGGAGATACGAATCGGCATGTCCATCCAGGATGGCGAGTCAGCGCCTGCTTGGTGCAGGAGCGGTGCCACTATCGGGGTGCCGTTGGCCAAGGTGAACCTGTGCACCGAACTGACAGCCCTGTTGCATTCGCGCCACACTCAGCACCCGCCTCGTTCTTCGCACGCATTCGTCCAAACGGACGACCGGTGGCGGCTACCTTAACATCGTGTCCCGTCTCTCCTTTCGCGCTCGCCTCTTCATCGCGCTTCTGATCGTCAGCGCGCTCCCGCTGATCATGGTCGCCGGGGCCGGCGTCTGGCTGATGTGGAATCCGCCGGCGATCCATCCGACGCTCGACATCAACCCGGTCGGCACCACCGAGGCGGCGATGACCCGCTCGATGCGTCCGCTGCCGCTCAGCGCCGACGCGCGCAGCGCCATGGAGCGACACGATAGCGCGGTGCAGCACCTGCTCGTCGCGGTGACGCGAGTGCAGTCGGACAGCCGCCGCTGGCCGGCGGGGGCCGCGGTATTTCTGGGTTTCACCGTGCTGGTGCTGCTGGCTCTCACGG
>JBOHRY010000199.1:0-5725 GCA_050732955.1 Gemmatimonadales bacterium
GCTCGGCGGATTGGCGCCCAGGAGGACCAGCGCCAGGCCGCCGAGCACCGCGAAGATCACCGGCAGGTCACGGCGGCGGATCCGTTCGCTGAGCAACAGCGGCGCCAGCAGCAGCACGTACAGCGGCGCCGTCGACTGCAGGTAGATGGTGTTGGCACTCGTGGTCAGCCGATTCGCCAGGACGAAAAGCACCAGCGTCGCGGCGTACGCCGTCCCGACCAGTGCCGATCGCCAGTCGATGCCTCGCCGCGCCGCCGGCACGAGGAGGAACAGCGTGATCGCCGCCACGCCGGAACGGAGTGAGGCGATCTGCCAGCTGGTGAAATCCGCCGCCTTGATCGCCGCGCCACCGGTCGAGAAGAGCAAAGCGGCGAGTGCGATGCGAATCCGCGGCGACATCAAGCGCTCCGCACCACGTGCCCGACCAGCTTAGCAGCTTCGGCATCGAAGAGCGTCCCGGCTCCTTCGTCGAGGTGCCGCGCGGCGCGTTCCGGTGACCAAGCGGGACGATACGGACGCACCAGCCGGAGCGAGGCGTACGCGCTGCAGCTGCCGATCAATCGACTCGCCCAATGCGCCGCGGCGCGGAAACGACGAGTCGGATATCCGGTGCCGTCTGGCCGCAGGTGATGCTCAAAGGCGACCACCGCCGCCAGCTCCATCCCGGGACCACCTGCGTCGAGCAGCAGATGCGAACCAGCCGCCGCATGCGTCTCGACCAGGGCTCGCTCGGTTGCCGTGAGCGAGGACTTGTCGCCGAGACCGTCGGGGAGACAGCACATGCCGATGTCGTGCAGCAGCGCCGTCGCGCCGAGGCGGCGGCGACCGTTGGCGTCGACGCCCGCGCTCATCGCCGCCACCATCGTGATCAGCGCGGTGTTCACCGGGTAGACCACATGGTACCGCTTGGGATCGCCACCGTGCGACGCTTCAGGAATCTCCGGCGCCCGCACGTGCCGCTCCAGGATGCGCGCAATGGCATCCACCTCCGCCCGCGCTACCACGCCGCGGGTCGCTTCCGAGAGCACGAATTCCATGGCGTCGAGTTCGTCAGTGAGATCAACGACACGGGCCAGGCCGTCACCCACCAGGACGGGAGCGGCGTCGCCGGTTTCATCCTCGGCTCGTACCGCCACCGGTCCGAACACGATGCCGGGTAGCGCGGAGTCATCCTCGGCGGGATCGGCCATCCCGGTAGTGAGGCGCACCATGATCCGGTCCAGCGCCGCCGTCAGCGCCGCCGCCGTGATCGACGCGTCGAGCTCGAGTCGCTGGACCCCGGCGTCGGCGAGGCGCTGACTGTGCTGCCAGTCACGCAACTCCTGCAGTGGGCGCCCACTGTAGACTGGCGCCGTGCCCAGGAACAGAAAAACCGGATGCGGATTGATCGCGAGGAGGTCCTGCAACGCGTGCCAGAGATTGTCGAGGCTCCGGTCGGTGGCCGGATGCCCCGGCGAGTACAGGTTCATGGTCGCGATGACCTGCGCGAGCGCGTGGAGAAAGCGGATCGCTTCGCTCAATGCGTCACCCCGATCGCGGCGCGGATCTCGGCGTCGCCGGACTTTCGCGCGAGATGCATGATCGGCAGCACCGGGCGATGACTGGCCCAGCGCCGCGCCAGCAGTTCCAGCGCTGCGAGCATCACTGGTGACTTGGGCAACAGACGCGTGCGCTTGAGAATGCCGCGACGCGACCGCACCAACGGCAGCAAGTGCGGCACCACCAGCGGATTCGTGCTGCTCGCGAGCGCCCGGATCGCCTGGATCTGGAGTTCACGCACCGGATTGCCGAGCGCGGTGAGCACGGCTCCAACGAGTCGTGGTGGGCAATCACCGCCGAGCGCCGTCAGCGCCATCCGTGTCAGCGACTCCGCGCCGCTTTCGAGTGCCTCGGACACGGCGCGCTCGCGGGCACCTTCCTGGCGCAGGAGCACCTTGAGCGCTTCCTGGCGCACCCGAAGTTCGGGGGAGGAGAACGCGTCAAACACCGGATCGACATTGCTCACGGTCGGCAGTTGCCCCAGCACGGTCAGGATATTGCGGGCCAGATACCACGGCGCCTCGGGCAGCCGCGCCAGCAGCGTCGGTTCGATTGTCGCACCGGCGCCGTTCAGTACGTCGAGCAGGCGTCGCCGGATCGACCGCTCCGATGCCGTTGAGAGCGCATCGAGCAGCGGATCGGCCGCGCTGGGGCCCGAGTGGCGCGCCACTCGGCCGATCAGGCGGAAATCGAGCTCCGGAGCTGAGAGCAACTCCTGCAGCAATCCGGGATCGAGCACCGCATCGGCGATTGCACGCGCCGTATCGGGATCGTTCTGCGGATCGTCGAGCAGTTGCAGCACCTCGATCAGGTGGCCGCGGTTGGCGAGGCGGCGCGCAGCGTCGGTGATCCGCGGCGAGGGCAAATCAAGTTCAAGCCCGATCGCGAGTACCCGCGCCGGCTCAAGACCCAGCCGCGGATCGGTTTCCTCGTCGGCGTCCTCGACGACCATCTCCCATTGCTGCATCAGGCCGAGGACTTCGTCGGTGAACGCATCGCCGGACGCGGAATCGGATGACTGCTCGGCGCCGGCCAGCTTGCCGAGCAACCACCGCAGTTGAGGCGATATGGGTTCACCGTCGGCTTCCGCCACCGATTCCAGCAGCTGAATCAGGAGAGCCGGTGGCACCAGCTGAAGCGTGTCGCGCAGGAAGCGGCGCCGCGCGGTGGCGGACGGCGCGGCCGACACTACCCGGGTCGTGGTCGGGCGCGACAGCGCGGAAAGCACTTCGATCAACCGATGTCGCGCCCCACGAGTGGCGTGCTCGCCCCGACTGGTGAGAGCCGCCGAGAACCCGGCGAGCGCTTCGTACACGCGCCGGGCGCCGTCCTCGCTCTCGACCGCGCGCTCGGAGATCGCGTCGGCAATCTGGGATGCTGTCGGCGCGGGATCGCCGAGTCCAATCCGGTGTCCGAACGCAGCCTCGACGAGCGCCACCCAGAAAATGTCGTCGAGGTCGCGGTCGGCGAGCGGATCGGCGAAGGCCAGCACGTCGTAGGTGATCGGCTCGACGCGAATGTGGTCGAGCCGCAGGCCGTCGCGACCGACGGTTTCGTCGGCCGCGGCGGGTGCCAACGCAGCGAGCAGCGCGGCGACCTCAGCGGTGGTGGAACCGCGGAGGAAATGAATCGTGCCGATGTTCTTCTGGTGCATGCGCACCGCGAACGCGCGCAGTGCCGCCGAAAGCGGCTCGGCCGGCGCACCGTCGAGCAGCAGCCCGCGCGGGAGGATGCCGATCGTCATCGAATCCCGGTCCGTCATGGCATCCGCGAGGCGATCGACCAGCACCGCGGCGCTCTCGCGGATGAAGCGATGACCGGCCGGGTACATCGCGGTCTTGTTGAGCGCGTTGGCGAATTCGCGGAGCGCCAACTCGAGCGAGCGCGGCAACGTTGATCCGCGGCCACGCGTGGTCATCGGCGGGGAAGGCTCAGGCTCGAGGACTCATGTTCTCCACCATCGCCTGGCCGAAGCCGCTGGTGGAGAGCTTCGTCGCCCCGGTCATCAGCCGTTCGAAATCGTAGGTCACGCGCCGCTGCTCGATCGTGGCGGCAAGCGATGCGATGACCAGATCCGCCGCCTCGTTCCAGCCGAGATAGCGTAGCATCATTTCGCCCGAAAGGATCACCGAGCCTGGATTGACCATGTCCTTGCCGGCGTACTTGGGAGCTGTGCCGTGAGTCGCTTCGAACACTGCGTGCCCCGAGACGTAGTTGATGTTGGCGCCCGGGGCGATCCCGATCCCGCCGACCTGCGCGGCGAGTGCGTCGGAGAGATAGTCGCCGTTGAGATTCAGCGTCGCAATAACGTCGTATTCCCGCGGCCGGGTGAGTACCTGCTGCAGCATCGCGTCGGCGATCACGTCCTTGATCACGATGCCATTGGGGAGTGCCAGCCAGGGGCCGCCTTCAAACTCCACCGCGCCGAACTCCTCGCGAGCCAGTTGATAGCCCCAGTCGCGGAAGGCGCCTTCGGTGAACTTCATGATGTTGCCCTTGTGCACCAACGTCACGCTGCGGCGCCCCTGCGCGATCGCATATTCAATCGCGGCGCGCACCAACCGCTTCGATCCTTCTTCGGACACCGGCTTGATGCCGATCGCGCTCGATGCCGGAAACCGGATGTTCTTGACCGCCATCTCGTGCTGCAGGAAGTCGATGACCCGCCTGGCGCCGTCGCTGTATGCCGCGTACTCGATCCCGGTGTAGATGTCCTCGGTGTTTTCGCGGAAGATTACCATGTCCACGGCGCCGGGATCCTTGACCGGCGATGGCACACCGCGGAACCAGCGGACCGGCCGGACGCAGGCGTACAGATCGAGCTGCTGGCGCAAGGTCACATTCAGCGAGCGGAATCCGCCACCGACGGGAGTGGTGAGCGGGCCCTTGATCGCGACGAGGTAGTGCCGGATGGCGGCGAGCGTATCATCCGGCAGCCATGCATCGAAGCGCGCCTTCGCTTTCTCTCCCGCGAACACCTCGAACCACGCCAGGCGCCGGATACCACCGTACGCGACGCGTACCGCGCCGTCGAGCACGACCTGCGTTGCCCGCCAGATGTCAGGGCCGGTGCCATCGCCTTCGATGAACGGAATGATCGGCTGGTCGGGAACGGTGAGCCGCCCCGCGGCGACCGTGATCGGCGCACCGTCCGTGGGCGGCGCCAATTGCTCGAAATGCGGGGCATCCGGCGCGGTTTTGATCATGCTGAAGTATAGCTAGCGGCTGGACGCGGCCGGGGCCGCGACACGAACCGCTCAGGACCCGAGCAGGTCCTCCAGCACCTTGTCCACCGCTTCGACCACGCGTCCGGAAACAATCTTCGCCAGGACGTCCATCGTCTCGAGCGGAAGACTCTCCGGATGCTTCCGATCCTTCTGAAATCGAACGATCGAGCCGAGGAGTACTGCGGCCATCGGTCGATCGGTGCCCTGCTCTTCCTCGCGGCTCTCGGCCACGACCTGCTCGTAGTGCGATGACGGGACCGAGGCCGCCCACGGCTCGGCTTCGCCCTCCTCGTCATCGTGCATCGGTTCCGACGGTAGTGGTACGATCGCGTACAGTTCACATTGCAGGCCGGGATCCTCTTCGCGCGCCGCCAGGACCAGCTGACGCGGTTCCCCGAACACGGCATGCTTCTCGAAATAGTCTGCCGCGCCCGGTGGCACCACGCAGCGAGCGACGAGCTTCGCGTCGAGAAAAGTGCCGAGACACCGCATCCCTTCCGGCACCCGATCATCGGCGATCTCGCGCACTTCGATCGGGACCGGCCGGTCGGTGGCCGCGAGCACTGCCGCGGGTCGATCCGGCTCCGGATTCTCGTCGATCGGCTCAAAGAGCTCGTCGTCGGCGCTCATCCCTTGCCAGCTAGTCGGTATGTTTGAGCTGCCGTGGCAATGCCTGATGATTCGACCCTCGACTTCACTGCTGCCGCCGGCTGGCCCGTGCGCGCGGCGGCTCATGTGCTCGGCGCAGGACTGCTGCTTGCCGTGCTCGTGGCCCTTCCTGCCGCACCCACCGACCTCGATCGACACCAGCTTCCCAAGGAAACGGTCGTCCACCTGGCGACGTGGTTCGCCGTGCTGCTCGCGCGCCCCTGGCCGCCGCGATATCTCCGGCCGGCGGCGCGCTATGCGCTGGCCGGACTGCTCCTGATCTCGATGGTCAGCGCGCTTTTGGCCAGCAA
>JBOHRY010000200.1:0-16827 GCA_050732955.1 Gemmatimonadales bacterium
CCTCCGGCACCACGGCGCTTTCGGGAAAGTCGATGATCAGCCGTTCCAGCCCGGTGCGTGCCTCGGCGACCCGCCCCGCGGCGACGTCGATGCGCGCCAGGCCCAGGCGTGCGGCGGCGGCGGCGGCCGGCGATTCCTTGACGTCGGCCGCACGCAGGAATGCAACGGCACCTGCGGTATCACGCACCGCCAACGCGACGCGTGCCGCCAGGAGCCGGGTTTCCGCGGCACCGCCAGGCTTGAGTGTTCCCGCCAGCGTGCCGAGCTGCCGGATCGCCCGCGCCGAGTCGCCGCGCTCGAGCGTGATCAATGCCTCACCGAGTGCCGGCAACGAGTCGACGCCGATCGCCTGAATCAGCGTCAGCAGCGTGATCCGTTCGAGTGCCTGCTCACGCACGTCGGCATACGGCCCCGCAGTCTTGAGCAGGTCATTCGCTCCAGCGAGGTCGCCACGATAGAGGCGCAACCGCCCGCGCAGATCGAAGCCATCGGTGCTCGAGTCGTGCACGATCAACGCATCGGCGCGGGCGAGGTCGCCGGCGCGCACCCACGACATCGCGATCCGGCGGGCCAGCCGATCGTGTTCGTCCGGATCAACTCCCGGCCCCAGCTTCGCGAGCGCCTTCTCCGCGTCGGCAGCCTTGCCCTCGGCAATCAGCACCTGCACCAGCGTGGTCGACCCGGCGCCCGGAACGCTCTCGGACCCACCGGGCTGCGTCGCGACGATCGCGAGCACCCGGCGTGCATCGCGTTCATCATCCGCATCGGCGTAGGCCCGCGCCGCATCCACCAGGGTCCGGGTGCTGGCGGGCGCCGCTTCGCGATGGGCGATCGCCTCGAGGACGCTCGCCGTGGCCAGCCGGGACGGCTTGTCGAACCGGAGTCGCAATTCGTCCAGCAACTCGCGCAGCACTGCCACGGCCGACGCGGAATCGGGCGGGAGTGACGCCGTCACGAACGCCACGGCGTCCGCGGATTCGCCCCAGCGCCCCACCAGCAGACCCAGCATCAATCGCGCATCGGATGAGCTGTCCTGTTGCAGCGTCTTGCGCACCAGTTGCCGTTGCGCCGGCGTCACCTGCGCCAGTTGACCGATCGCGCCGTCGCGGAATGGTGGATTCTCACGGACTACCGAGAGCCATTCCTGCGTCGCGCCGACAATGTCGCCCGCGCGTTGCAGCAGCCCGGCGCGCTCGATCGACAGCGCATCGGCGCCCAGTCGCTGTCGGCCGAGGTCGAGCGCCATGCGCGCCTGCGCCAGGTCGCGCGCCTCCGTCGCCGCCTCCAGCCATTCGCGAAAGGGCTGGTCGTCCCGGGGAGCATGATCGGCCCACCGCTCCGTGTACTTGCGCGCCGAATCCGGCTGACCGGCGGCGGCGAACGTTCGTACCGCGACGCCGAAGATGCCGATGCTGGTGGAATCGGCCGCGAGCGCGGCTTCGACCAGTGGCACCAGTTCCGCACGCCGATCGAGTCGCGGCAGGACGTGCTCCATGCCGATGAGTGCGCCCATGCTGGCCGGGTGAGCCCGCAGGATCGTGGTGTACTGCCGTGCCGCATCGGCGTACGCACCGTTCCGTTCCGCCATCGTCGCGCGCCCGAGCGGCGTGCTGGTGTTGTTGGTCTGGATCGGTTGCGCCTGTGCCACGAGCAACGTGGGAACCCAGATCAGTCCGGCCACGAACGCAGCGTCGCGCATCACGGCCGGACCGGCGCCTGGGTCAGCCGCTGGAAATAATCCACCACGCGGCGGCGCTCATCCGGCGAGAGCCGTTGCAGTGCATCCCAGCCGGGGAGTCGGATCTCGCCGCTGCCATTCCGGATCCGCGGATCGAGCGGCGGCGGGATGGCTGGTGGCGCATCAAGCGCGGTGGTACTCTGTCGCTCGCGCTTCTCGTCGTCTTCCTCGCCTTGCAGCGTCCGTCCCGCGTCGAGCATGTGATGGAAAAGCTGTTGCTGGCGATTCACGATATCCTGATTGAGCCGACCGCCGGCCAGGGTTTTCGCGAGGTCCTTGGCCTCCCGTCCCATCTCGCCGGCCCCCGGAAGCTGGCCTGCGGCGCGCATTCGCTCGAGTTGCTGGGCCAGCGCCCGTTGCTGCAGCGCCATCTGCATCAACTGTTGCGCATTCATTCCGCCGGGCTGCATCATGCCGGCACCCTGCTGTGCCAGCTGCCCCTGCTTCCCCGCCATCTGCTTCATCTGCTCCATTGCTTCCTGCACCCCGCTTCCGGATTGTGAACCATTGACCCGGTCCTTGGACTGCATCAGCGAGTAGGCCGCAACCGCCAGCGCGTCCACGGCGTCGCCGGACTTGCCAACGGCGTCGCGAACATTGGGATTGACCGACGCGACGGCGTCGATGGTGGCGCCCATCAGCCGGCGAGCCTCGGCGAGCGCCGCGGCGGCCTGCGGCGACACCAGCGCGTTCATCGCGGCGACGGCGGCGACCTGCTGCATCACCTTGCCGACACCTTCCTCCACGAGGCCCTGGTCGATTCGCGTCTGGGGGACGAGCGCGCCGTCCTGGATCGCCTGCGCCACCGCCAGCTGACGGGTCGCGAGATCGGATGTCTCTTCCAGGGCGCGCTCCAGCGCCTGCTTCACCTCGGCGCGCATCTCCGCCTGCATGTTCTGGCGGTTGTCGTCGATCTGCTTGGAGAGCGGATTGAGTTCGTCCTCCGCCTGCTTGCCGGCGGCTTCCGCGGCCGCCGGCTTGCCATCGGTGCTCGACTGCGCGGCTTCGCGAAGTCTCGAGGCGGCGTCGTGAGCCTGCTGTGCCGCCTGCTGCAATCCGTTGCGCGGCTGCTGTGCCGGCACCTTACGCGCTGCGCGGTCGAGACCCTCGCCCAGTGAATCGGCACGCCTGGCCAGGCCGGTTTCGGTGTGCGCCGCCCGACCCGAGTCGCCCGTGGCGAGTTTGGGGGTCAGCGCCTGCTGTTCGCTCGCGAGCTGCCTGGCGTCCTGCGCCATGTTAGCGAGATCGCTCTCGAGCGCCGCCCGCTTGAACAGTTCGCGCGCCTGGTCCATCGCTTCCTTGAGCATCGCCTGCTGCCGCGCCAGGTCCTGCAGCGCGTCGCGCGTCCTGTCCGCGTCGAGATCCTTCACGGCCTGCTGCAACGCCGCAAGCCTGGCGCGCAATTCCGGTGAGAGCGCCTTGTCGAGCAGCTGGTTGATTTCGCTGAGTTCGCGGGTGAGGGCCGAATCGCTGACACCTTGTCGCTCGGCGGCAGCGCGAAGCTCCTGCACCTCTTTCTGGATCTTGATGGCGTCGTCGAGGACACGCTGCTGCGCCTGAGCGGCTGCTTCGGCCCGCCGCGCGGCCTCGCTCGCGAGCGGATCCTTGGCGGCCGCGTCGCCGGTCCGACCATCGACCGCACCCGGGTCGGTGCGCTGGCGTTCGCGCGCGAGGTCTTCCTCGGTGCGCTGGACGCGGCCGGCCTGCTGAGTCAGCGAATCGAATGCCGTGGCAGCGGCCGCAGTCTCGCGGGTTCGTGCGGCGCGCTCCTCAGCCGCAGTCGGGATGCGTACCACGAACTCGCGCGACCGCCCGAGGTGCCTGGCCGGCGCATTGTCGGTAGCAGTGGCGCCGTACCGGAGCGTATCGCCCGGACTCAAGCGAAGAGCTCCGAGGTCGATAGCCGTCGTGATCAACGCGCGCGCACCGCCGCCGGCTGGCAACGTCAGCGGCAACCGTGTCGCACCAGTGGAGTTCCCGCGCCGGAGTTCGAGTGCGGCACCGGAAAGGCCGTGATCGTCGCGCAGCGATACCACGAGTGCCAGCGACATCGACGCCGTCGCGACAGTGTCGGCGCCGGGCACGGGGATCTCGACGGTCGGTGCACTGTCGGCGACGATGCGAACCGGCACCACGGGCATCTCGCCCTGCAGGCGCACATCGTTACCGAGCATCACGGCGAGCCGCCAGAGACCGGACTGGCGAGGATGCAGTTCGCCGCGGAACCCGGGACCGTTCACGTCGAGCGGCAGGACGCCGTCGGGGCCGGAGAGGCGCGCGCTCGCCACAGGCGTGGTCGCGCGACCGGCGACGGAAAGCCGCGTCCCCTCGGGAAGTACCAGCGTGTCGCCTGCCGTTGGCAACGACTCGTCATCCAGGCCGAGATAGGCCGGGTAGTGTGCGGTGACGGTGAACGCACCAAGGAACGCGGCGAGGCGAACGCCGATGCGCACCTCTGCTGATCGACGCCCGCCGGCCTCGACACGCGCCACCAACTCAGCGGCGAGCGGCGGCGTGGTGAAGGTCGCCTGGCCGTTCGCGTCAAGCATGACGCTGGCGGTCCGCCAGGCTTCACCCGGTGACCGCATGAATAAGACGGCGCGTCGATGACCGATCGCGGTGAGATCCAGCGTCCCACGCTCGCCCCGGTCTACGGTGGTGGCACGCGCGGTGAGACGCACCGGTGCCACCATGGCGCGCCACGCGGCCACCGGATGCCAGATCGTGGCTGGCGCTCCGGTTGCCGGCCGCGCCGCTGCGAGCCCGATCAGCGCCAGCGCGAGCATCGCCGCGCCCCGGCGGGCGACGGAACGCGCACGACGCGTCGCGGGGCCGAGTACCGCGGGCCCGCGATCGAGTACGTCGTCAGCACGTCGTGACGCGGCGCTTGCGTGGAGTGCGCCGCTGGTGCCTTCTGCCGGCCGCTCCAGCGTGGTGGTCAGCGAGCCACGCCGCCATCCGCCGCTCTCCTCGAGACGCCGCCCTATCTCCCACGGACCGAAGCGGCCGAGGGCGGCGCGAGCCGCGAAGACGCCCGCGAACACCATCGCGATCGACAGGAGCCACGCCAGCAGCACCCAGACTGGAGCCGTCATCCAACCCGCGCGCGCCAGCCACGCAACCACGGCGAAGACGGCGGCGGCGCCCGACGCACCGGCAATCATCCAGACCATTCCGCTCAAGCCGCGCAGCGGACGAGCCACCGCTTCGAGCGACTCGGCGAGCGAGCGGCCGGGCATCAACTACCCCCGCCATATCCCACGGCGTACGCGAAAAGATTCACGCCCATCCGCAGCGCTGCCTCATGCTTGGCCGGAGGATCGTGATACACCGATCCGTCTTCCCACCCGTTGCCCAGATCGGACGAATAGGTGTAGTAGACCGCAAGACGGCCGTGCAGAAAGATGCCGAACCCCTGCGCCGGCTTGCCGTCGTGCTCGTGAATCTTCGGAACCCCGGCGGGAAATTCGTAGATCAGGTGATAGATCGGATGATCGAGCGGGACCTCGACCAGCGGATGGTCGGGAAAGAGTCGCTTGATTTCGCGCCGGAACGATGCGTCCAGCCCGTAGTTGTCGTCGACGTGAAGAAACCCGCCCTGCTCGAGCCAGCGCCGAATGATGACAAGCTCTTCGTCGCTCCAGTGGATGTTGCCGTGCCCGGTAACGTGAAGAAACGCCACGTTCCAGAGTTCGGGATCGGTGAGCCGCACGACCACTTCCTGCGGTGCGACCGGAATGTCGGTCCGCTCGCGAATGGCGGCGAGGAGATTGGGGAGACTCGAAGGATTGGCGTACCAGTCACCGCCACCGTCGTAGTGCAAGCGACCGATGGTGATGGCCGGAGTGCTCCCGCTGATAGCCTGGGCTGAAAGCTGCGACGCTGCTGCCAGCGCGAGTATGAGGAGTGGCGTACCAGGCTTCACTGGTGCTCCGTGACCAGCCGGTAGGCTTCGTTTCGTGCCAGTCCGAAGCGCGCTGTCACCATGCGGACCACGTCGGTACGGGAGTCACCGGCGCCGAGTCGTTCGGCGATTGCCGCGGCGACGACATCGGAATCGACGATCAATGCCGACGCCTCGTCAGCCGGCTGGCCGCTCAGCATCAGCGTGACTTCTCCCAGGGGCGGGGTCATCTGGTAATACGTCCGGAGCTCCGCGAGAGTGCCGCCCCGGATTTCCTCGTGCACCTTGGTGAGTTCGCGGGCGACGACCGCAGGCCGGTCGCCACCAGCCAGCGTGATGAGATCGTCCAGAAGTTCGACCAGTCGATTCGCCGCCTCGAAGAAGACCACCGTCCACGGCTCTCCAGCCGCGCGTTCCAGCAGGCGACGCCGGCCGGCTCCCTTGCGCGGGAGGAAGCCAATGAAGAGGTAGCGATCGGCGGAAAGCCCCGACGCGCAGAGTGCCGTCACGACGGTGGATGGGCCCGGGATCGGGACGACGGTGATGCCGCTGGCGCGGACCGCCGCGACCAGAACGCTCCCGGGGTCGCTGATGGCCGGCGTCCCGGCGTCGGTCACGAGAGCCACGTCCCGCCCTTGCTCGAGAACGCGACGCAGTGCCTCGACCCGATCGGATCGCGAATGGGCGTGGAAGGAGATCAATCGCGGATGGGCATCGATCGACGCGAGCAGACCAAGCGTCCGGCGGGTGTCCTCGGCGGCTACGGTATGGACGGCGCGCAACGTCTCGGCGGCCCGTGACGAGAGATCACCCAGGTTTCCGAGAGGTGTGGCCACGACGTACAGCGTACCCGCCATGGTCGAAAGAAAGACGGGCGGAGGTGAGACAGCTAGGCGGCCAGGTGCTGCTTGATCTTCGCTTCGAGCGAGGGTCGCGGATGGGCGCCGATCAACGTATCGACATGCTTGCCGTCCTTGAAGAACACCAGCGTCGGGATCGAACGCACATTGTACTTCATGGCAGTCTGCTGGTTCGCATCGACATCCAGCTTGGTGATCTTGACCTTGCCGGCGTATTCCTTGGCGAGCGCCTCGAGCGTCTGGGCAATCATGCGGCACGGCCCGCACCAGGTTGCCCAGAAATCGACCAGCACGAGACCCTTCGCCTGACTGACTTCGCCGTCGAATGTGGTATCCGTCACCGCCACCGTGTTGTCGCTCATCGCTCTCGCCGCTCCTTGCCGTATCGCGTTAGGTTCATCGTCATGGCGCCGACCATCGCCCATCTTGGCATTGCGGTCACCGATCTGGATGCCGCGATGTCGTTCTATTCCCAGGTACTCGGCCTCACCTGCCACGGCCCAGAAGTTGTCGATGGCGCCCGCATCATGCACGTGACGCTTGGTACATCCGACGTCGAACTCCTGCAACCTGTCACACCGGACTCCCCGATCGGTCGATTCATCGCCCGACGCGGTCCAGGTCTTCATCACGTCTGCT
The DNA here is from genome assembly GCA_050732955.1 of Gemmatimonadales bacterium. Classification (GTDB taxonomy): domain Bacteria; phylum Gemmatimonadota; class Gemmatimonadetes; order Gemmatimonadales; family GWC2-71-9; genus Palsa-1233. The sequence goes on from JBOHRY010000200.1 coordinate 7,142, forward strand.
ATCGCGTCCCCGACCTCGACGCCGCACTCACCGCGTGCCGCCAGAACGGCTACCAGCTGATCGACGAACAGCCCCGCATCGGCGCCGGCGGGTGTCGCATCGCCTTCCTGCACCCCAGGTCGACGCACGGCACACTGATCGAGCTGACCGAATAGCCCGCCGGGAAAACAGCCGACTATGCCGGACTGTTCCCGGACTTGCCGTTGTCGCAGGGCTGGTTGACCTTCCCCGCCTCGGCCAGGTCGAAATTCTGCACCAACCAGCCGGCGCCGGACTTTACCACGTCGATGGAGAGGGTGACCTTGCAGCCGTTGTGCGCCAGCTCCGTGGTGACGCTCCGAGCGCCGGACTTGCTTGAGGGGACGTCGCCTAGGGTGCGGGCCCGGACGCCTCGAAGAAACAGCTGCATGATGACGATTCGCTTTTCGTAATCCTTGGGGTGCGTCACCGAGGCCGGACCCTTGCTGGTCCCCCACAGCTCGGCCATCCGGGTAAGATTGCTGTCGTCGATGGCGCGCATGAACTCCTGCACCGCCTCTGCCGGACTCTTTGCGCCGCGCGCGGACTGGGCGGCGAGGACGGACGGCGCGCCGAGGATAATCGCGGCGAGCCATGCACGCTGAGCAGACTTGGACATCGGACGTTCTCCAGGCAGAGCGTGAAGTGCGAAACGTAATACTCCGGGCACTGAATGCGACGGTTGCGGCTCTACATCAACGTTGACCACGTCGCCACCGTTCGCGAAGCGCGACGGACCGACGAACCCGACCCGCTCGCCGCGGCACTCGCGGCCGAAGCCGCCGGCGCCGACGGCATCACCATGCACCTGCGGGAGGACCGCCGGCATATCCAGGATCACGATGTCACCGCGATCGCGCAGGGCATTCGTACGGTGTGCAATCTCGAGCTGGCGATCCGCGACGAGATCGTGGAGCAGGCCTGCGCGCTACGGCCGTACCAGGTCACCATCGTTCCGGAACGGCGCGAAGAAGTGACCACCGAAGGCGGACTCGACCTCGCGGAACGCGACGGCCGGATGCGCGCCGCCATCCGGCGCCTCGACGAGGCGGGCATTCACGTGTCGCTTTTCATCGATCCGGACGACGCCACGATCGATGCCGCAAAGGATCTGGGCGTGCCCGCGATCGAACTCCACACCGGCCGATACTCCCAGCGGTGGCGCGACGACGATGGAGCCGCGCTCGATGAGCTGCGGCGCGCGGCGGAACACGGCGCAGCGATGGGACTCGCCATTCACGCGGGACATGGCCTGACGTATGACAATGTCCGACCCGTCGCGCAAATCGAGGCGATCGAGGAACTCAACATCGGACACAGTATCGTGAGCCGGGCGCTCTTCACGGGTATCGGGCCGGCGGTGCGCGAGATGAAGACGCTCCTCGACGCGGCGCGTTCGTGAGCGCGGCTCCGCGTCGTGCCGAGTTCTTCGCGCTCGAGGCCAACGAGTACCTGGCCGATCTCGAGACGCTGGCGGCGGCGTACGATCGTCCGGACGTCGAGCGGCTGGTGCGCGGCGCGCGGGCGCTCCGCGGCGCGGCACTGATGGCCGGGCTCGGCACCTACGCGCGCGCGGCCGCCGGACTCGAGGCGATCGGCCGGCAGGTTCGCGACCATGCGCTCCCGTGGGAGCCGGCCGCGCGAGACGCCTGGATCGAAGGCCTCAGTACCCTGCGCGGGCTGGTGTCGCGGGCCGCCAGCTGGGAAGCGGCCGATGATCGCCTCGCACTCCTCCTGGCCGATCGGTTCGAGCAGGTGCTGACCGGGCGTCCGGCTCGTGCGAAGGTGGCCGCGCCGGCCCCGCTCACGCCAGGAGTTCGTGCGTTCATCGCGCGCGAGTCGGCGTTGATCGCCGGTTCGTTCGAACAGGCGTCGCGGGCGCTCGCTCCGATCCCACCGGCGGCTGCACTGGCGTCCGTCCTCGAACGTCTGCAATCCCTTCGCGGCCTGGGCGCATCGGCGGAACTTTCACCGCTGCCCGAACTTCTCGACGCGATGGAAGTCGCCACCCGGACGCTCCTCGCCGATGTCCCCGCACCGCCGGACGTGGCCGCCGTCTTCGCCGACGCGGCGCGTGCGCTCGCGGCGATGGCGCGGTCGGTAGCGGACGCCGGCCGGATCACCCCGCCGCCCGAGCTCGACGCGGTGGCGCGGCGCCTGCTGCTGAGCTACGCGACGGAACACGACGTCGTCTCGATCGAGTCGCTCGCGCCGGCGGGTCAGGAGTCCATCGCGCAGCGCGGTGTCGCCCCGTTGGCGATGCCGGAGACCGACCCGATCCCGGTGGAACTGGTGAGCGTCGGCGATCACCTGTTGCTGGTTGCCGACGCGCTGTCGCGCCCCGGTTCGCCCGCGGCCCGTGATCTCAAGCTCTTCGTCCTGCATCGCACCATCGCGGCGATGCCGTCCCGCAGTGCCACGGGACGGTTCCTCACCCCGCTGGCCAACGCCATCACGACCGCGATCACCCACAACGTTGCCGCGGACCGGCCCGACGCGTTCGTCGCGATGCTGCGAGGCTGCGGCCGATTCCTGGTCGATGCCGGCAGCATGCACGACCGGATCGCCCTGGTGAACCGGCGCGACGCGATCGCCACGTCGCTGATCATGGTTGGGGAAGGTGCCGCGGCCGGGGCGTTCGAGTTGCCGCGCGCCCCGGCGCCGACACCGGACATGATCGTCGGTGAAGTGTCGCGCGTGGTTCCCGAGCCGATCGTCGACATCGGGTCGCTGGCACCGGATGTGGTTGCTCCGCGCGCAGAAGCGTCGGTGTCGGTTCCCGACATCGACGACGACATCGTCGATATCGCCTCCCTGGCACCTGATCAGCCGGATGAGTCCGATGTGGTCCCGATCGAATCGCTCGCTCCCGACGCCGCACCGCTCGCCCCGCCACTTCGCGCGATGCCCGACATTCCGGCCGACGCTCCGGGGGCGCCATCGCGTCTGGAGGCGGCGTTCAATCGTCGGCGCTCCCTCGAACATGGTGATGCTTCGGGCGAGCCGACGCTCAGCGGATTGATCGGCGCCGAGATCGTGCCGATCGGCTCGCTGCTGTATCGCGGCCCGCAAGCACTGGTCCGTGCCGACGAAGTGCGCCAGGAGATCTACGTGATCCTGGCAGATCCCACGGCGTCGCTGGACCGGCTCAAGCCGCACATCCACGAGTTGCTCGACCTGGTGCCGCTGGCGCGTGGCGCCGCCTGAACGGCGCAGCGCGCGTGCGCTGCAACTCGCGGTCGGAGTGGTCATCACCGCGGCGCTGGTCTGGTGGGCCTTCCACAAGGTTCCGTTCGGCGAGTTCTGGTCCACGATTCGGACCGCCAATGCCGCAACGATGTTCGCGGCCGTGGTCGTCGCGACCATCCCGTTCGTGCTCCGGGTCCCGCGCTGGCGGCTGTTGCTGCGCCACGATGACGGCACCCCGATCGCTACCAGCGCGCTCTGGCACGCGATCGCCATCGGATTCGCGGCGAACAATGTGCTGCCGTTACGCGCTGGAGAGATCCTTCGTGTCGGTGCGGTGAGTCGCCTGGGACAGGTCCCGTTTGCTGCCGCGCTCTCCAGTGTTGCGGTCGAGCGCGTGCTCGACGCGCTGACGGTGGCGGGTCTCATGGGAGTTGGACTCGTCGCGGGTACCCTTCCCAGCACCGCCGCTGCTGGCATGCCGGCTATCGCCGTGGTGGCACAACGCACCGGCATTCTTTGCCTGGCGCTGCTGCTGGCCGCGATCGCAGCCGCGTGGCAACGCGAGCTCGCCCTGCGCCTCTTCGAGCGCCTGCTGCCGCGCGGTCCGATCTCTGCCGGACTGGTGCAATTCGCCGACCGGCTCCTCAGCGGAATCAGCGCGCTGCGGGACCCGCGGCGCGCCGTGCCGATCGTCGCCTGGTCGCTGGTGATCTGGCTCATCAACGGCACAGCCTTCTACGTCGGGTTTCTTGCCTTTCACTTCACCGTACCGTTCACGGGCGCATTGGTTCTCCAGGGCGCACTCATGATCGGGATCGCCGTTCCATCGACGCCCGGCTACGCCTTCGTGTTCGAAGCGGCGATCGTTGCGGCGCTGGCACTCTTCGGTATCGCGACCGGGCCGGCCTTCGCCTTCGCCGCGACCTATCACCTCACCACCTTCGTTCCGATCACCACACTCGGCGCGATCTCGGCGGTACGCACCGGAAGCCGCCGGAATCCGAACTCCGCCATATCGTGACTGACGCGATCACGCTCGAGTGCCCGGCGAAGGTCAACCTGCTGCTGCGGGTGCTGGCTCGCGAAGCGGACGGATATCACGGCATCGAGACGCTCTTCTGCCGGATCGCGCTGGCTGACGAATTGCGCGCGCGGAAGATCGAGAGCGGGATCGAGCTGACGGTCTCCGGCGCGGATCTCGGGCCGGCCGAAAACAACCTCGCGTGGCGTGCCGCCGATGCGGTTCTCGAAGCAACCGGTCGGCGATTCGGCGTTGCGCTCGACCTGATCAAGCGAATTCCACCCGGCACCGGACTGGGCGGCGGATCGAGCGACGCGGCGACTGCGCTTCGCGCGGTGAATGAGTTGGCCAATCGCGCCGTGCCTCGCGCCGAGTTGCTGCACATGGCCGCCAGACTCGGCGCCGACGTGCCGTTCTTTGTCATCGAGACGAGTTGCGCGTTGGCCTGGGGCCACGGTCAGCGGCTGCTCCGGATCCCGGCGTTGCCCTCAATGCCGATTCTCCTCGTGTTGCCCGATTCGCCTGTCGCGACGCGCGACGCTTATGGATGGATTGATGAAATCCACCGGAGCGCCGGCCCACGCGGTTCAGTGGCGCTCGATCTCGACGTGCTCGGCCGCTGGAGCGACATTGCCCGCCTGGCGGGGAACGATTTCGAGTCGGCGGTGTTCGGGCGATTCCCTCAAGTCCGCGCCGCGTTCGAGGCGTTGGCCCGCACGCACCCGATTCTTTGCCGCATGAGTGGCTCCGGGTCGGCGCTCTTCGGCGTGTATCGAGCAGAACGCGATCGCGACGATGCGGCCGCCCAGCTCGGTACACGGTACGGCCGCGTGATAGCCACCGTCAGCACCTGATCCAGCCGGCCGCTAGTTTTCCCCTGTTCCCTGCCCTTTGGTGCAACGGCAGCACGCCGGCCTTTGGAGCCGTGAGATTCTGGTTCGAATCCAGAAAGGGCAACTCGCGCGCCACGACCGCGAACTAGCTGTCGCGGGTGAGCCACCGCTCGAATCGTGATTGCAGGCGCGTCGCGCACGCCTCGATGGTCAACTCCGGCAGCACTGGACCGCTGCCCACGCCTGACCCGCCGCCGAATCGCAACGCATTGTCGATTGCCGTCGCCAGCGCGATGTCGTGATCGAGCGCCACCAATCGCGCCTTTCCCGCCGTGAATTCACGATGGGTCGGAATGTCGGATGCGACCGTCGGAATTCCCAGTGCAATCGCCTCCAGCGGCGTCAGTCCCAATCCCTCGAAGCGGCTCGCGCTCACGACGACACTGGCGCCGAGGTAGGCGTCGAGCACCTGCTGATCGCTTTGCCACACTTCGTCCAGCCGGAGGGCGACTCCAAGCTCGGCCGCCAGTTGTCGCAACGCGGCAGCCTCGGTGCCCGCACCGACGATATGCACGCTGGGCCGCGAGGAGACGATGGCCGCCGCGCGGATGACGGCCGCGTGATTCTTGTACGGCACCAGCCGCGAGATCGCCAGGACGACCGGCACACCGACCGGCCTGGTCCAGCCGGCGTCGCGACGGAATCGGTCGCTGTCGAAGCAGAATGGGACTCTCTCGCACGGGACGTCGAAGTGCGCCTCGATCGCCATCCGGCTGGCCTCGGAAGGCGCCCACACCGCCGCCGCCCGCCGCGCGATGTAGCGGAGGCGGCTGTAATACCCGGCCCGCTCGGGGTACGCTCCCCAGAGGCGCGGCACTTTGACGAGGCGGCCCGCCAGCGGAACGACGGGATGGGCACGGCCTTGTCCCAGTTGCCAGGGCGGCAGGTCCCAGAGATAGACCACCAGCGGGGCCCGGATGCGACGGGAGAACTGCCAGGCGGCGACCGCCGGCACACCGTCGGCGGCAAAGACCAGTTGCGCCGGCTCCTCACCAGTCGTCGCGACATCGATGCCGGACCGGCGCAAGGCGTCGACGGGCAAGGTGCAGTACCGGTTGGGGGCGAACCAGCGGATCTGGTGCATGGGCCAAACTATGGCCCCATGTCCCTCCATTTGCCCAGTCCGCCACCGCGTAACTATCTTTCCGGGCTATCGTTATGGCCAAATTGCCGCTGACGCCGAAGACTATGCTCCTCCTCTGCGGGTCAGCCAACCGGCCGCTCGCGGAGGAGATCGCGGAGCACCTCGATCTCAAGCTCTGCAACGTGGCAACGCGGCGATTTGCCGATGGCGAAGTCTTCGTCAAGATCGATGAGAACGTGCGGGGCCGGGACGTCTACATCATCCAGCCGACCAACCCGCCCGCCGAGAACCTCATCGAGCTGCTCCTGCTGATGGACGCGGCCAAGCGTGCGAGTGCCGCGCGGATCACCGCGGTGATACCGTACTTCGGCTACGCCAGGCAGGACCGCAAGGATCAGGGTCGGGTCGCCATCTCGGCGAAGCTGATGGCGAACATGGTGTCGATTGCCGGAGCGGATCGGGTGCTGGCGATGGACTTTCACCAGCATCAGCTGCAGGGCTTTTTCGACTTGCCGGTCGATCACCTGTACGCGGCACCGGTGTTCACGCAGTACTACCGACAGAAGGGCTTGAAGGACGTCGCCGTGGTGGCGGCAGACGTCGGTTCGGCCAAGATGGCCCGGGGCTTTGCCAAACGCCTCAACGGGTCGCTGGCCATCATCGACAAGCGCCGCACCACCGCCAACGTCGTCGACGCGGTCAACGTCGTGGGTGAAGTCGAGGGCAAGGACTGCATCATCCCGGACGACATGATCGACACCGGGGGAACGATGTCCGAGGCGGCTCACGCGCTCAAGAAGCTGGGCGCGCAGGACATCTACATCTGCGCCACGCACGCGCTCCTTTCCGGCCCGGCGGTGGAGCGGCTGTCGCAGTGTCCGGTGACCGAAGTGGCAGTGACCAATACGATCGCGATTCCACCGGAACGAATGTTTCCGGCGCTCAAGGTGCTCTCGATAGCGGGACTCCTGGCCAAGGTGATCGGATACACGCACAGCGACCAGTCGGTCTCGTCGCTGTTCGACTGACAGAAAGACGGAGATTGCCATGCAGCACGTAAGTCTCGCCGCCGAATCGCGGACCGGCACCGGCAAGGGGGCCGCGCGATCGCTCCGGCGCCAGGGGAAAGTGCCCGCCGTCATCTACGGCCATTCACTCGCCGCGCGGGCGCTCACGGTGGAACACCGCGCCCTCGGACGCCTGCTCGAGGTCATCGGCGGCGAAGCCGCGCTGCTCGACGTGTCGATCGACGGCGCCGCGCCGATCAAGGCGCTGGTGCGCGAGGTGCAGCGCAATCCCGTCCGCCGCACCGACGTGATTCATCTCGACCTCTATGCCGTCGTCGCCGACGAACCCATCGAGGTCGAAGTGCCGGTGCACATCGTCGGTACTGCCGAAGGCGTGCGGAATCAGGGTGGCGTGCTCGATCATGCGCTGCACCGCATCACGCTCAGGGTACTCCCCGGCGACATCCCGGACCACATCGAGGTCGACGTCACCGAGTTGACGCTGGGCCACGCGATCCACGTCAGCGATATCACCGTGCCGAAGGGCGAGATCATGAACGACGGCTCGGTGTCGATCGTGTCAGTGATCATGTCGCGCGCCGAGGTGGCCGCGACCACGCCGGAGCCGGTGGAAGGCGAGCCGGAAGTCATCAAGAAGGGCAAGGGCGAAGAGGGCGAGGCTGAGGGCGAAGCGGCCGAGGCCAAGCCGGCCGGCAAAGAGGCCAAGTCGCCGGGCAAGTAGGTGCCGAAGGTCGTTGTCGGACTGGGCAACCCGGGTCCCGAGTACGAACGTTCGCGCCACAACGCCGGGTACCTCCTGGCGGACTTTCTGGTGGCGCGCTGGGGGATCGGGCCGTACCGTCGAGCGGATGAGGCGGTGGCTGCGGCGGGGACGCAGAGTGGCGTCCCCGTTCGCGTATTGAAGCCGACGACCTTCATGAACGCGAGCGGCGATGCCCTGCGAGCGTTGCGGTCACCGACGTTCGATCCGGGTCAGGACCTGCTGGTGCTGGTGGACGACGTCGCGTTCGATCCTGGGGTGTTCCGGCTGCGCGGGGCCGGCTCCGCCGGCGGGCACAACGGGCTCAAGAGCGTCGAAGCCGCCTTGCGGCGACAGGATTACGCCCGGCTGCGGATCGGTATCGGCGCCAAGCCGCTGGAGTACGACGACTTGGCCGACTGGGTCCTGGGCCGGATGACCCCCGCCGATCGCGGGGCGCTCGACGAGAGCCTGGATCGCATGGCCGAGGCAGTGGCGTGCTGGGCGGTGGACGGAATCGAACGCGCGATGAATCGCTTCAACCGATGACGGACGGGCCACCGGTGAAATCGAACGGAGCATGGCGTGCATCTTGAGCAACTGGTTCAGTACATCCCCGCGCTCGGCGCACTGGGGCTCCTTGGCGCCCTGACGATGTACCTGTACCTCAAGCGACAGCCGGTCGGCACACCACGGATGCGGGAGATCTCCGCCCTCATCGAGCAGGGCGCGATGGCGTTCCTGCGCCGCGAGTACACGGTGCTCGCGCCGGTGGTCGTGATCGTGGCGGTGCTGCTGGCATGGAAGATCGGCGTCGGGATCGCCGTCGCGTTCGTGTTCGGCGGGATCTGCTCGGTGCTCGCCGGTTTCATCGGCATGAAGTCGGCCACCAAGTGCAACGTGCGCACCACCGAGGCGGCGCGGACGCACGGGCAGGCACGGGCGCTGGAGATCGCCTTCGATGGCGGTGCGGTGATGGGCCTTGCCGTGGCATCGCTCGGCCTCCTCGGCCTGGGAATCGTGCTCGACAAGATGCTGTCGCTCACGGCCGTCAGCATCACCCCGAAGCAGTTCAGTGATTTCGCCGAAACGATGAGCGGGTTCGCGATGGGTGCGTCATCGATCGCGCTGTTCGCGCGAGTCGGCGGCGGCATCTACACGAAGGCGGCAGACGTCGGTGCCGATCTTGTCGGCAAGGTGGAAAAGGGGATTCCGGAAGACGACCCGCGCAACCCGGCCGTGGTCGCCGACAACGTGGGCGACAATGTCGGTGACGTGGCGGGCATGGGCGCCGACATTTATGAGAGCTACGTGGACGCGGTGGTCGCTGCGGTGGCGATCGCGGCAACCAGCAGCCAGATCCCCGATGCCACGCGCGTCAACGCGATCGCGCTGCCGCTGGGCCTCGCGGCGGCCGGACTCGTCGCATCGACGATCGGCATCTTCGCGATGCGCCTCTTCAAGCGTGGTTCGCCGGCGACCGCACTCCGCATGGTCCAGGTGATCGGTGCGCTGCTGTTCATCGCGATGGCCTGGTTCATCGTGGGGTCTCTGCCGGTGATGTCAGGCGGCCGCCCGGGTGATGGACCGTTCTTCGCCATCCTGGTCGGGTCGCTCGCCGGTGTGGCGATCGGACTCATTACCGAGCACTACACGTCGGCGGGCCCCGTGCGCGAGATCGCGCAGGCGTCGCTCACCGGCCCGGGCACCAACC
>JBOHRY010000201.1:0-3408 GCA_050732955.1 Gemmatimonadales bacterium
CACGTGCATCGGTGCATTGGCACGTGCCTGTTCGTATACCTCGGGCGCCATCATCGAACGGTCTTCTCCTTCCCGCCCTCCACCGTGGTCACTTGCGGTCGAGCGGCGCCCGCTCCGCAGTGGTCGACTGTTCGCCCCCGGCGATGTACATCGCGCTGTCCCACGCATTGTGAATCCCGATGAACACGAGCAGCAATGCTGCGGCGGCAATGATGAACGGCGGCGCGCCCGGTTCGCCGCGAAGCAGGACGGCGGCGACCAGCAGCGCGGCGTATGCGACAACCGGAAGGATCACGTGCCAGATCCAGTCCTCCAGCACCGGGCGATACGCCCGTTGGCTCTGCGCGCGCCAGCCGACCAGTGTGGCGTAGGCCACACCGCCGGCGCCACAACATCCGATCGCGATGGCCGGAGACGTCGCGGTGGCCCACGGCGCACAAGCGATCGCGGCCACCAGAAGGGCCACGCAAAAATGAACGACCGTCGGCGTCCCGAACGCGGCGATCGGCTCCGAACCTCCTTTTCGGCTCGACTCGCTGATCAGCGCCATCACCACGAACTGGAGACCGGTGAGCGCCGCGGCAGACGAACCGATGATCACGTAATAGCTCTGCCACGCGGCGAGCGGCGACGCGTTCATCGGGTAGCGCCCGACCGGCGCAGCATCCAGCCGTACAACCAGACGACACATCCGACGAAGCCGGCCAGGCCGAGCCAGGGCGCCAGCGCGAAATTCTCAGGCACCAGGCCGAGCGGCGCGTCCTTGGCAAATCCCACGATCAGCCCGGCGTTGATCACGCCCCACAAACTTTCCCCGACGATCAGCCCTGAAGCGACAAGCGTCCCGAGTCGTTCGGCGCGTGCCGGATCCGCTGACCCGCGCACGCGCCGATGGTACCAGTGCGAGAGCACCGCACCGATCACCACGGCGAAGGTCGCCGACATCGGGAGGTAGATGCCGATCCCCACCGCCAGCGGTGGAATGCGCAGCTTGTGCATCGCACCGAGCATGGAATCGAGGATGATCAGTCCCACGCCCACCAACGCCCCGATGCCGATCATCTTCCAGGCGAGGCTGCCGCCGATCACGCCCTGCGCCAAGGCAGAGATCAGCGTCGCCTGTGGCGCGGGGAGCGGATGCTGCGCCAGTACCCCGACGTTGGCCGCGCCGGCGAAGCCGTAGGCCTTGGCGAGCAGGTTGAGCACGAACGGAATCACCGACGCGCCAGCGGCCACACCGACGATCAGCGCGATCTGTTGACGCATCGGTGATGCGCCCACGAGCTGGCCGGTTTTCAGGTCCTGCAGATTGTCATTCGAGATCGTGGCGCAGGCGAAGACGATCGCGGTCACGAAGAGCGCGAAGGCGACCAGCGCGGGGCGATTTGCCGCGGACGGCGTCACGACGGCGATCAGCGCCGAAGCGCACAGCACGATCGACAGGATCCCGACACCGGAGATCGGCGAGTTCGACGCGCCGATCAGCCCCGCCATGTACCCGCAGATGGCTGCGATGAGAAAGCCGCCGAACAGCACGAACGGCACCGCGATCAGCGTGAGCCGCAAGGCGCTCGGCGCGAGCACCGTTGACCGGGCGAAGGTGAACGCGAGGGCCGCGGCGCCCGCGAGACACGCAGCAGTGAGTGCCAGGATCCACGGCGGCGAGAGATCGCGGTCACGATCGTCGCCGACGGTCGCGGCGCGGGACGCGGCCAGGGTGTTCACCAGACCGCCGATCACCGGCTTCGCGAGCGTGGCGAGCGTGTAGATGGCGGCGATCCCGATGCAGCCCGCGCCGATGAATCGCACCTCGGTCCGCCAGATCGTGGTCGTGTGCGCCGCAAGCGTCACCCCGGCAGCGGCGTGCTGCATCGACGTCAGGATCGGGACCGTGATGCCCCACGAAATGACCAACCCAACGAGCATCGCCATGCCAACCGAAAGACCGACCAGGTGCCCCGCACCGAGCAGCGCGAGCGACCAGGCCACGTCGTAGCCGGTCGACGAGAACGCTCCGAGTCGCACGAATCCGGTGACTTCGGCGGCCACCACGCGAGTCGCGGTGGCGAACGCCAGCCCGCCCGACGCGATCGAACCGAAGATGATTGCGACGAGACCCTCGCGGGACGATCCGGCGTCGCTGGAAGTCTCGCCGCGCGTTTCCGATCCCACCTTGAGTACTGCGGCGGCCGCAACGCCTTCGGGATACGGCAGGTCCGACGTGGTGACCAGCGCGCGCCGGAGCGGGATCGTGAACAGGACACCGAGCACGCCGCCGCTCAAGCAGATGAGGAACGACTGCCAGAACGGAAATCCGGTCCACCAGCCCACGATCACCAACCCCGGCAAGACGAAGATGATCGCCGAGAGCGTGCCGGCCGCGGAGGCGACGGTCTGCACGATGTTGTTCTCGAGAATGGTCGAATCCTTGACGGCGCTGAGGATCGCCATCGAGATCACAGCCGCCGGGATCGACGACGCGAAGGTGAGTCCGACCTTGAGGCCCAGGTAAACGTTCGCGGCGGTAAAGACCGTCGTGAGCAGCGCGCCGAGGACCAGTCCGCGGAGAGTGAGTTCCCTGGGCTTCATGCCGCGCGGCCTCCATCACGCACGCGCGTCACGAACGACTCCCGTACGCGATGCGCTGCAGGAGTGGAGCACCGGAGAGCAGATAGAACCCGACCAGCAGACTGGCCCCGGCAATGAGAAGCGGTAGGAGTACGGGCAGCGTCCCGGAGCCTATGGCAATGACGATGAAGATGGTGCTGAGCAGATGGTACACGCCGTAAAGAAGTACGAGCACGCCGAGAACTCGGACCACGAGCCCGAAGGAATCTGGGGCAGTCATAGGGGCAGGCTCCGGATTGGGATAGGGAACGACAACCGCTGAATATGATCCGCAATGCGGGGGCCGCTAGCCCCGTGAGCGATGACGCGTGTCGGCTAGCGAGTCGTCTGTGCGAGTGCCGCGCACCACGCGGCTCCGCCCACGGCCAGCACCGGCATGAGCACCACCAGAATCGCCTGGTACCAGCGCGGCTGCCTCCCGGCGGCCTGCCGCATCGAGACGATGCTCATCGCGATCATCACTCCGGCCAGCGCCAGTCCGTGGATCAGCTGGTCGTGGCCGGCGATCCAGGCGGCAGTGAAACCACCGGCCACAGCGGCGATCGCGCTGGTCGAAAGGTTGGTCGCGAGGTAGGCGCGCGAAAGCACCGGTGCCGGTGATTGCATCGCGGCGATCGGTACGTGGAGCACGAATCGCACCGCGAGCGCGGTGCCAACCATCACGATGATGGCCATGACAAGGAAGCCGGCCACCACGGCGAGTACACTGTGCAGCATCGGAGTCCTCTCAAGGATTCGGAGTCAGTGGGACTCGAACGCGTACCGGCCCGAGCCGACGCG
>JBOHRY010000202.1:0-10577 GCA_050732955.1 Gemmatimonadales bacterium
TGGCAACTCAGTGCGCCGATGCAGCACAATGTGGATGGCGGCGGTAGGTCCAATCGGGACGGGACGCGAGTCCGTTGTGGCGTCGGCATCGGCGGGAACGGCGTCAGCGACAAGGTCCTGATATATCTTTCGCTCAATCGCAATACGGTCCAACCGGGAGCGTAGCTGTTCAGCTTCACGGTCTAGTGCAGCCAACAGGCTGGCGATCCGATCTACGGGTACGTGGGCTGGCAACGGGGATCCCTCCTCCAAGCTTCTCCAATGGCAATTTGCCACGGAGTACCGCATGGCGTCAAGCCAGCCGGTCTGGAACCGAAGATCCGGACCAAGGCCGTCCAGCTGAGAGGGAGGTCCCGTGGCGTTGCAGCCGTGTCGTGAGTGCGGGAGGGACATTTCCACCGAAGCGGTCAGCTGCCCCAACTGCGGGGCACCACGCGCGCCGGTCGCGGTCGTCACGGTTATTCCTGAACCAACGCCGGTAGCGGCCTCAGGCCCAGTGTGCCGCTACTGCGGTTCAGCTCATGTTCACGCAGAGAAACGTGGCTGGCGATGGACGACCGGCTTTTTCGGTAGCTCGGCCATTTGGATGACCTGCCTCACTTGTGGACGGCAGTTCAAGCCGGGGCCGAGCACGCAGCCGAACACCTCAGAGACCGGATCGCGAGTCGTGCTTCTGCTTCTCCTTCTCCTCGCCCTACTGTTTGTCTTTCTGGAGCGCAGCTACGGGTAGTGGGTTAGTCTGCCCCGTGACTCTGTAACAGTTCAAACGGGGCCACTACCAGATCCGGCGATCACGCCACCGCGTATACGTCAGTTACATCCCGGCCCGCCGGGCGCGACATCAGGCGGAACTCGTCGAGCCGGAGCATCGGATCGTCCCGGACCTCGAGGTCGAGACCGCCCTGGCGGCCAAGGGCGGTGACCAGCTTCGGCTCTTCCTCGTGAAGGTAGAGCGCCACGTCCGGATGGAGCCGGATGGCGAGTTTCCGCTCCTTCCGGTCGGTGCCGGCCCGCCGGAGCGCCCGCTCCAGACGACGAGTCACTACCTCTGGGGAGAATACCCTTCCCGTCCCGTGACACGTGCCGCACTCGCGCGTCATCGACGCCCAGAGCGACGGACGGACTCGCTGCCGCGTCATCTCAATGAGACCGAGCTCCGAGACTGCGTACGCTCGGGTGCGCGCGCGGTCGCGGCCAAGATGCGTTCGCAGTTCCTGCACCACGCGATCGCGGTTGGCCTTGGTTTCCATGTCGATGAAATCCGCCACGATGATTCCACCGACGTCACGCAGCCGGATCTGGCGAGCGATTTCGCGGGCCGCCTCAATGTTGGTCCGCAGAATGGTCTTTTCCGGATCGCGTTTGCCGATATAACGGCCGGTGTTGACATCGATCGACACCAGCGCCTCAGTCGGCTGGACGATCAGGTACCCGCCGCTCGGCAATTCGACTCGCGGCTGAAAGAGATCGCGGATCTCGGTTTCGACCTTGAACCGGTCGAAGAGCGGCGCCGGCTCGTCGTAGAAGTGCACCCGCTCGGTGAGATCGGGATCGATCAATTCGAGGTACTGGCAGATCTCGCGATGGACGTCGCGCGAATCCACCCAGAGCGCATCGACCTTGGCCGAGAAGACGTCGCGCACCAGGCTGCGTGTCAGCGACGCTTCGCGATGCAGCAGCGCCGGTCCGCGCCGGGCGAACGTCTGCTTCCGCTTGATCTTTTTCCAGGTGTTGATCAGCGAGAGGATTTCCCGCCGGAAATGGTCCTCGGTCACGCCCTCGGCGACCGTGCGGACAATCACGCCACCGGCATCATTCGGCACGAGTTTCGAGACCATCTCGCGAAGTTTGGCGCGTTGCTCCCGGTTTTCGATCTTGCGGGAGACGCCAACCTTGGTAGCGTACGGCATGTAGACCAGGAATCGGCCGGCCAGCGAGATCTGGGCAGTGACCCGGCACCCCTTGGTCGAGATCGGCTCCTTGGTGACTTGCACCGGAAGCATCTCGCCCTTCTTGAGGCGTTCGGCAATGTCGGGAACCGCTCGTCGCCCACCAATTTCACGTCGGCCACCATCACCACGACGCTTGGCCACCACCGGAGCGGTGGCGCCGGCGTCCTCCGTGTCAGAATCGGGTTCGGCGTCGGACTCCTCGTCCTCGCGCTCATCCGGATCATCGTCGTCCTCGGGCTCGAGCAAATCCGAGGCGTGCAGGTAGGCGCTTTTTTCCAGCCCGATATCGACGAACGCAGCCTGGATGCCGCCGAGCACTGCGTCGACCCGACCGTAGTAAATGTCGCCGACCATCCGGCGCTGGTCAGGGCGATCGACTAACAGCTCGACGAGGCGGTCGTCCTCGAGGATCGCAACCCGGGTTTCGCGAGGTGTACCGGAAATCAGGATTTCGCGCTTCACGGCATTCTCTCTGAGGACTCGGACGCACCCGCGCCCGCCTCATCAATGAAAGTGACGGTGGCCGCCGCCCCAGGTCCTGGCGCATCCCACGGGAGAGCCCCGGCGTCCTCGGGCCGGCGCTGGCGGCACGGGACGCGTTCGACGATTTCGAGTCGAAGGCGCCCGGTGTTTGGCCGGCGGCGGTCGTGGGCCGGAGCTGTCGCCTTTGTCTCGGGCGATGCGCGGTGTCGGAAGTGGAGGATTGGCGGAGCAAACCAAGGAGTCGACATGCGGCCCGGCAGACGGACACCAGCCGTCTGCCGACAGTAAGCGGGTGTCCCGCGCTGGTAGGCTGCATGGCTAAACTTATGTAATGGAGTAACTTACGACAAGGGTTGGGTCCAGAACGACGCTGGCGCCGCCAAGCTGGCGTTCGTCGCCGGAGCATGGAACTGGCGTACCCTTTGCGACGATTATGTACCTATGACTTGCCCCGGAGCCACGTCCTGAAGCGCTGCATAGCTGCCCTCGCCGTCGTCGCGGCACTCACGGGATGTCGGAATAGCGACATACCCGGTTCGCCGGCCGCGATCGCGGTCGTCAATGGGAACAACCAGCAGGCTGCCGTCGGCACCAGCTTGCCGGTGCCGCCAACAGTCGTGGTGCGCGACGCCGGCAACAACGTCGTCGCGGGTGCGGTGGTGCGATTCACCGTCACGACCGGCGGAGGGACCGCACTCGGCGACACCGCCGTCACCGATGCGACTGGCCGCGCTACCGTTGGCGAATGGATCATGGGAACGGCGCCCGGCACCAATACGCTCCGCGCCACGGTCTCCGGTACCACCCTCGCCGCGAGCGTCACCGCAACCGCAGTGGCCGGTACCGGTGTCTCGCTGCATGCCGCTGGTGTGACCGGATTTGTCGGACTCGTTGGTCAATCGATCTCACCGCCACCGGCGGTGCAGGTTCTGGACGGCTTCGGCAATCCTGCGGGAGGCGTGGCGGTCACCTTCGCGGTCGCCGAGGGCGACGGCTCGGCTACCGGGATCGACGTGACGAGCGACGCGAATGGCGTCGCACGCGTGGGATCGTGGACCCTCGGAGCGACCGGCGGCCTGAACGTGCTGACCGCGAGGATCGCCGCCGGACCGGTCGTGAGTTTCACCGCCCAGGGACTGTCTGCAGCCCCGCTGCTGGTCCCCACATCCGCTGTCGCTCAGTCCGGATACCTGGGCTTCCCCGTCGCGAACGTTCCGCGCGTGCTGGTGACTGACGCACTCGGCCATTCGTTGCCGGGTGTACCGGTGACGTTCACGATCACCGCGGGGGACGGCGAGGTTGCTGGCGGGAGCGTGGTCACTGATGCGACCGGAACGGCATCTCCCGCCGATTGGCGGATCGGGAATGGCGGCACGAGCACAGTGACGGCGACCTCAGGGCTTGGAGCGCTTCCGATCAGCTTCACTGCGACAGGTGTGGCACCATCATTCCTGATCGATGTCCGCTTCCTGACACCGATGTCCGCCGACGAACGGGACGCCTTCGTGGCGGCGGCAACGCGATGGATGCGCATCATCACGGCGCATCTCACGCCGGTCACGGTCAACCTCCCGGTAGGAGCGTGCACGCCATTGCAGCCGGTCGTGAACGAAACGATCACCGATGTCGTCATCTTCGCGGAGGTTTCTCCGATCGACGGCGTCGGTGGGATCCTCGGCTCTGCGGGTCCGTGCGCCCAGCGGTCGACCAACAGTCTTACCGCCGTCGGCACGATGCAATTCGATTCGGCGGACTTGCTTTCGCTGCAGGCTAACGGCCAGCTCGTCGCAACCATCACCCACGAAATGGCGCACGTCCTCGGTTTCGGCACCATCTGGTCGACCCTGAATCTGACCACCGGAGAGGGCGGACCCGATCCGATCTTCATCGGCTCGAACGCGCTCGCACAGTGGCCGCCATTCGCGACTGCCATCGGCTATAGCGGTCAGGCGGTCCCGCTGGAGATGTGCGGTGGCGCGGGCACCCGCGACGCACATTGGCGCGAGCACACGACATGTTCATCCGGCGTACCGGTTTTCGGCGCCGAGTTGATGACCGGATTCATCGAGGCCCCGGGGATTCCGATGCCGTTGTCCCGGATGACGATCGCGGCGATGCAGGACCTGGGCTACCAGGTGGATTACTCCCAGGCGGATCAGTTTCATGGCTTGCTCGTCGCTCGCGGCGCCACGACACCGCCACCGACGCCGATCAACGAACAACTGCACCATGCAACCTGGCAGGTCACGCCGGGCGGAGAGACTCACCGCCTGCCGTAACCGCGGGCGTACTAACGTTTCGAAGCACAGCGGTCGCATCCCGAACAGCGATCCAGTCGTTCGCCGAACCATTCCAGCAACGTCCGTCGCCGGCAGCGTCGCGCGCGCGCATAGGTCACCATCGCCTGGATGCGCCGGGCAGCTTCGCGCCGACGGCGCCGGACGGCACTCCAGTTGACAGTCCCGCGATCCGGTCGCAATTCTGCGCCGAGTCGGTCGGCCGCCGCGATCACACTGGCGGGATGCCGCGCCCGCACCGCGGGATCGTTCCAGAGTTGCTCGATCAGACGCTCGGGGGGAAACGTCGTGGCGAGCTGACGCTGCGGGAGAACACAATCCGCGGCGTGATGAAAGAGGACGCAGCGAGCCGGCCCGCGGTCACGCCCGGCGCGACCCGCTTCCTGGTAGTATGACTCGGGCGTCGACGGCATCGTCCAGTGAGCGACCAGCCGGACGGACGACTTGTCGATCCCCATGCCGAAAGCGCACGTCGCGACGACAACCCGCACCTCATCGGCCAGGAAGCGCGAAAGCGATGCGCTACGCTCGTCCTGGGCCATCCCGGCGTGATACGGCACGGCGGCCACCCCGTTCTCGACCAGGACCCGGGTCAATCCCTCCACCAGCCCGCGCGTTGGTGCATAGACAATCGCGGCACCCGGCGTACCGCGGACCAGCGCCACAAGGCGGGCAAGCCGCTGTTCCTTGCCGCTGACGCTCACCACCTCGAATCGCAGATTGGGACGGTCGAACGAACCGACGATCTCGCGCCAATCGTCACGGAAGCCAAGCGACCGTTTGATTTCCTGACGCACCTCCGGCGTGGCCGTGCCGGTCAGCGCGATACACGGCGGGTTGCCCAGTGTTTCGCGCGCGCGCCGGAGCACGCGATAACTCGGGCGGAAGTCGTGTCCCCATTCGACAATGCAATGCGCCTCGTCCACCGCGAGCCGGTCAACGACGCCGCCACGCGCGAGCAACTCGTCGGCAAACCGCGGCAGCCGTTCGGGAGAGACATAAACCATCCTGAGTCGTCCGCCGGCCGCCGCGTCGACGATGCCCGCCTGCGCGGCGGCATCGTGGGTACTGTTGAGCGCGGCGGCGGCAACATTCCGGGCCCTGAGTGCGCCGACCTGATCCTGCATCAGCGCGATCAGTGGCGACACGACGACGGTCAGCCGCCCAGTCGCGATGGCGGGAACCTGGAAACAGAGCGACTTGCCGCCGCCCGTCGGCAGGACCGCGAGAACGTCCCGACCACACAGCACGTGGTGGATGATCCGGGACTGCAGCGGCCGGAAGTCGCTGTGCCCGAATGACGCGCGCAGCAGGTTGCGGGCGAGCGCCAGCGGCGAAGACATGGTGAGAAGAACGCCACGAGAAGCGTCCGCCGGCGGTTCGATGTGACGCGTGCCGGCGCACCGGGACGCGATCCGCCGGACTCAGGTACCGCCGGACCGCCGCGTCGCGAATCGGAGGGCGAGTGCCACGGCCAGCACCGCCATCGCGACCCAGGCGATGCGCCGGTCGTCGCGGGCGATGGCGGCGATCGCCAGCGCGATGCCGAGAAACGCCACCATCAACCGGATTCGGCTCATCGGTCGAGGAAGTTGCTGACGGCGCGACGGAAGTCCTCGCTCGCGCGTGACAGCGCGTTGACCCGCGCTCCGAGCAGGATGCCATCGTCGAAGCTGCGCTGATCGAGTTCGGTGAACAGCTGCTTCGTCAGCGCGAATGCTGTCGGACTCCGGGAAGCCATCGTGGCCAGAAGCGCGGTCGCGGCGCGTTCCAACTCGGACTCAGCGATGACCCGGCTGACTATTCCCAGCGCGAGTGCTTCATCCGCACCGACTTCCCGGCCGGTGGCCACCAGCTCGAACGCGCGCTTCTCGCCCATGGTACGGCGCAACATCGTCATCACCATCGCGGGAACGAATCCGCGGTCGATCTCCGGAAACCCGATCCGCGCCGACGAGCTCGCCAGAACAAGATCGCACGCCAGGGCGAGTCCCGCGCCGCCGGCCAGCGCGCGCCCGTGAACCATCGCGACCGTCGGTTTGGGCAGCCGGCGCAGCGCCATGAAGATCTCGCCGAGTGCCAGAGCATCGCGTTCGTTGTCGGCTGTCGGACGTTCGACCGACGCGAGGAGCTCGCCGAGATCGGCACCGGCGCAGAAATCCTTCCCCGCCCCGCGAAGGGCCACCACCCGGATGTCGCGATCGAGATCGGCCCGCGCGAGCGCTTGCGCCAGGCCGTCGATCATCGCCGCGTCGATGGCGTTCCGCTTCTCGGCGCGATTCAGCGTCAACGTCATCACGCCGCCGTCGACGACACTCAGCACGCGGTCAGTCATCGCGACGTTTCCATCGCTTGGCCACTTTGCGGGGCACCGGGATCTTCATGCGCAGCAGCGCCGTCGAGAAGACCTTGCCCTGCGCGTCCGTCTTCAAGGACATCGTCCCGCCGCCGTCCAGCGCGCCGTGCAGCAGGAAATTGAGCGCATTGAGGTTGGGAATCTCGTAGCGCTCGACCCGCGAGACCATTCCCTTGAAGTGCTTCGCCACGCGCCGCGTCGTGACTTCCTCGGCCAGCAGATCGTACAACGACGGCGCGAGGGCGATGAGGCCGACATTCGCGGTGTCGCCCTTGTCTCCCGAGCGGGCATGGGCGAGGTAGCGAAGCTGGAGCGAGACTGTCCGCATCAGATCAGCTCCACCTGGACGCCTGGCTCGACGCGGTCGCGCGAGATGAGGGCGGGCCAGTACGCCACGATCTCCTCGACCTGTGGCCTGCCGCCGGCGAATCCCGTGACACTCGGCGGACCGGTGAGCACGAGTGGCGCGATTTCGCGGGTGAATCGTTCCACCGGCTCCCGGTCACGCGCCCGCACGCCGACCCGCAGGGTGACCTCGGCGAGATCGGCATCAGGCTTGCCACTGAGCCGTCCGTGCGTTGCATCGACGCCGACCAGCTCCGTCAGCACCCGTTCGAACTCGAGCCCCATCTCCTTCAGCCGCTTGCGCAGAATGGCGTCGGCCTTCCGCGCCTTGGCCACCGCGTCGGGCCAGGAATACACCAGCGTTCCGATGGCCTTGTAACCGTAGAACCAGGCGATCGAGACCTTGAGCATCGGCGTGCGCGCCCGGCCGCGGATGCCGGAGACCCGCACCCGGTTCTTGCCGATCTGCCGCAAGCGGATGCTGCCAAAGTCGGCGATCCCGTCGGGAGTGATGTAATTCGCCGGGTCGCCCATTTCGTACACCAGCTGCTCCGTGACCGACGCGATGTTGACGACGCCGCCGGTTCCCGGATGCTTGGTCACGATAAATGTTCCGTCCGCTTCGGCTTCGACGATGGGAAAGCCAACATCCGCCAGGCGCGGAATCCTTTTCCAGTCCTTGAGCAGATTGCCGCCCGAACTCTGCGCGCCGCATTCGAGGATGTGTCCCGCCACCGTGCCGGCGGCAATCCGATCCCAATCCTCGGGATCCCAACCGAACGTATGCACCAGCGGCGCCAACGTCAGGCCGGTGTCAGTGACCCGACCGGAAATGACCACGTTCGCCCCCTGACGCAGGGCTTCGACCAGCGGCGTCATGCCGAGGTAGGCGTTGGCGGATCGTACCAGCGGGCGAATCTCCGAAAGCGGGCGCCCGTCATCCATGTTGCGAAGTTCTTCACCGTTGGCGACGAGGGTGTCAAGGCGATCCATCAGATCGTCGCCGGTGACCAAGCCGATCCGGATCCGGTCACTGAGCCCGAGACGATCGGCCGCCGCCCGGACCGCCAGCGCGCAGGCTCGCGGATTGACGCCGCCTGCATTCGAAATCACCCGGATCCCGCGCTCGGCGATGTCGGGAAGAATCCGCTCCAGCTGGGTCACGAAGTCGCGTGCAAATCCCGCGGCGGGATCGCGAGTGCGCTGCTTCTGCAGGATCGACATCGTCACTTCGGCTAGATAGTCGAGCACCAGATAGTCGATCGGCCCGCCGCGGACCTGACGCACCGGAGCTTCGAGCCAGTCGCCCCAGAAACCCTGGCCGGCCGCGATCCGCACCGTCGTCGCCGGGTCGCTCACGGCGGCGAGCCCGGTCGCGCGATGACCACCTCGCGCGTCCACGTGTGGTCGGTCCCTTCCAGCGCCACGACAGTGATCACCGGCACGAACTCCGGCGGTACCGCAATCGGCAGCGCAGCAGTCACGAAACACTCTTCGCGCAGGCCACCAGCGACGACCGGTTTGTACGGTGAGCCGCCGGCATCGAGTGAGTACGGCGTGGCGACGTAAAATCGGACGTTGACGTCGAGCGTCCACGGCGCGCGATCAGCAGGATCGGCGAAACCCGGCGAGAGGAGCAGCACCAGGGAATCGCCGGCGATGCTGTCCGGAAGTTCGGGAGTCGCACGGCTGAACGCGTAGTTGATCGGAGTGGTCGCAAACTCTCGCCCGCGGCGGTCGAGAAACGAAAGACCCAGGTCAGTGAATCGCGACCACGCTTCACGCGGCATGCGGGTATCGACCGCGACGTGCGCAGCCCAGTTCGGCACCGGCACCACCAGACGGACGGGTGCGTCGCCGGACGCATGCACGATCAGCTGGCGTTCGGCGCCGAGCAGGCCGGCACGCAGCCGCACCGACAGCGGGATCGTGACCAGACTTCGCGCCGTCACGCGCAGAGTGTCATGCAGCAGCACACCGCCGAGGCGGACGGGCGACGGATGCACGCTGACGCGTGCCGAGATCGGTGCTCGTGGCCCCGCCGTCACGTCCACTTCATACAGTCCGCTGACGACGTCGTTGCCACCGATGTCGAACAGACCGGCGCCATCGCCGTAGCCGGCCACGATCCCCGATCCGTCGCGGTACGGCATTCCGCCGGGCTCGTGCAGCGACGCACTCACCTGGTCACTCGCACGAAGGGTAGCAACTTCGATCTGCACGCCTCGTCCGGTATCGGCGTGGACGAAGATCCGGCGAGTCGTGCCCGGCGCCTGCTGGACGACGATCGGGGTTCGCGTCCCCTGGTCCGTCACCGGCGTGCGGATGGTGACCGGAACGACAGCCAGCGGTCCTGCCGTCTCGTCCGGTCCCTCGATCCGGATGGCACTGCTGATGGCGCCGGAGGCGGCGAGTGGGGTCGGCACCGCACTGGCGACGAATTCGCCGCGGCCATTCGCCATGACGACCGTCTCGGGTACGTGCAGCCAGCCGGAGTCCGCGTGCAGCCGCAGGACGCCGCTTCCGCTGCCGGTCTCGTGCAGGACAACACGCGCCCCCATCCCGCTCGCGTTGCTCGTCAAGTACACGGCGCCTCGACCGGTGATCCCGCCGGCTTCCACCGTGATCGACTGCAGCTCATGCGGTTCGGCGAGCCACGCCCAGGCGGCGCCTAGATCCGGAAGCCCGGCACCCTGATCGAGGATTCCGCCGGACGGGAGTGATCGCGCTCCCATCCGCAGCGCCTGGCGAATCAGGTCCCCGCTCGGCGCCCGCTTCGACGCTGCCAGTGCCGACACCAGTCGGGCGCTCAGTCCCGCGGCGTAAGGCGACGCCATGCTGGTTCCGAACTCCAGTTCCTGCCCGGTCGCGAAGTTCGGCACCGTGGAATACGCAGTGCCCGGCGCGACGATGTCCGGGGCCGCGATCTCGCCTCCGCGACTCGAAAACGGCGCGACCACGTCTGCCGTCGAATCGTCCGCTGCGCCGCCGAACGCCGCGGGAGGCAGCGTGGCGCCGACCGCGATGACGCGATCCGCACTCGCGGGAAAACCGACGGTGCTGAATCCGGGCCCATCGTTCGCCGCCGCAACCGTCATGACCACATCGGGATGCGCGGCCAGTACCGAATCGATCAGCGCATCG
>JBOHRY010000203.1:0-2535 GCA_050732955.1 Gemmatimonadales bacterium
AGCGTGAGCTGGAGACGGTCGGCGCTGTCCTGCATCCAGGTCAACTGCCGCACCAGGCGCTGGTTGGCGCCGAACTGGATCAGGTTGGCATTCGAGACCGCACCATACAGCGTGATCACCATGCCGCGCTCGGATTCGCTGACACTGAGAGGAACCGAACGCGTCAGCGGAATACGCAGCCGAACTCCAAGACTTTCCGGCGTCAGTGTAGGCGAGCCCATCACGGCGGGTCGTGGATCATCGATTGCTGCAGCCGGATGGACATCAGCTTCGGGGACCCAGGCGATGGCGTCGCGGGAAAGTCGGAGGCGAAACTCGTCGTTGATCCGCATGTCCGCGAATGCGCGGGTTCCCTGCGGCAGGAACCAGACATACGTGCCCGTCGGATACGCCCTGCCGATGGTGGTGCGGTCGGTGCCGCCGCGGTGATCCGGATCGTCGTCGAGCAACACGGCAACCGGCGGCTTGGCGGTTCGGGTGATCGTGAGCGGCCACGCGACTCTCGTGGTATCCGCGCCCAGCGCGACGACGAGCGTGGGCAGAGTCATCAGTCGGGAGCCTTCGCCCGCTGTCTCGAATAACGCCGCGCCGGGATTGATCGCCCTGCGCACAGCGGCCACGTACCGATCGCCGCGAGTCGCCGGCGGCCGGGCGTGCGTCTCGCCGCCGAGGTCAGCGGGTTGGCTGACGGGCGGCGGCTCGGGCAGCGAGTCGGCGGCGAAAGGAACGATGGTGCCGTCGGGGAGCACCAGCCGCACCAGCGATCCGGGTGCCGCCCGTACTGTCAGTGCCAACGCCTCGCCCGGTGGCATCACGACGCCGCCGACGGGTGAAAGCGAGCCCCGATCGAGCCACGCGCCAGATTCGCGAACCCAGTCGGCGCGCACCAGGGTGAATATCCGGGTGAGGGAGTCCGCACCCCGTCGCACCTGCATCGGAATCGTGATGACGGAATCGTGCGGAACCGCGATCCAGGCGAGCCATGCGCCATTTGGCGCAACTGGAACCGCCAAATGGCGGATGGTCAATCGGGCGCTGCCGTCGCCGACGGTACCGAAGATGAAGAGCGAATCTTCCGGCCCGACGAGACTGCCCGGCGCGGGATAGGCCACGTCGATCCGCAACCGCCCGTGAACCATCGGAACCGGCGGCAGGCCCGGGACTCGCTGCGCGCGGGCCGGCAGCGCCAGTGCGATGCCCGCGAGGCCGGCGGCGCTGATAAGCCGCGTGAACGTCGTCACTTAGCGTCCATTCGGGTTGCCGCCCCCCCAACCGCTTCCTATCTTCCCCGACCGCTCGCCGAATACATCACAAGGAGTACGGCTACGCCGCACGTCCGTGCCTCGTTTTTTGCCCTGACGGATCGTGGACGAACCCGTGACCACAACGAGGACACGTTCCTCGTCGCGGATCTCGGGTCCACCCACCCGATCCGCGAATCGCGCCGGCAGGAGATGCAACTCGGCGAGCGCGGGGCACTCTATCTCGTGGCCGACGGGATGGGCGGAGCCGCCGCGGGCGAGGTCGCCAGCGAGATGGCCGCCACCGGCATCTATCGATATCTGGTCGACACCTGGCAGAGCGATCAGCAGGTCTCCGAGGAACGTTTCGTCCACCGGCTTCGGGAAGCCGTCGAGCTGGCCAATCTCGAGATCCATAATTATGCGCGGGAGCACCCCGAGGTGCGGGGGATGGGCACCACGGCTACGGTGGCCGGACTCTGGCGCGACCGCCTCTACCTCGCACAGATCGGCGATTCCCGCGGCTACCTGGTTCGCGATGGCGAGGCTCGGCAGCTCACGCGCGATCAATCACTGACGCAGCGTCTCGTCGATGTCGGCGAACTGACCGAAGAAGAAGCCGAAGCGAGTGAACGGCGCAACATCATCCTGCAGGCGCTGGGGCCCGACGCGCTGGTCAAGGTGGACTTGAGCTGGCAATCGCTCCAGCAGGGCGATGTGGTGATCATCTGCAGCGACGGCCTCTCGAACCTGGTGCGCCGGGAGGACATCGCGCAGGCGATCAACGAAGAACACGACATTGCCGCCGCGTGCCGTCGACTCGTCACGCTGGCCAACGAGCGCGGTGGCCCGGACAATATCACGGTGATCGCGGTGCGCGTGGATGGCGACGGCCTGCCGAAGACTGCAGGTGAGGCGCCGGGCTATCACGAACTGGTCACCTCAGCCGACCGTCCGGCGCTCCAACCGACATCGGCGTTCCCGGCCACGCCGCGTCCCCTCGAAGTGGCGCGTCCGCCCCTGCCTGCGCGGGGCGGCTCACCGACCGGACTCGCCCTGGCGGCACTGGCGATTGCGATGGGAATCCTCGCGATCGCACTCCTCCTTAAACGGTAGAGCGCGGCCGAACTCCCGACCGCCAGCTATGCCGGCGTCACACTTCCAAGCACTCGAGGACCGCGCGCACCCGTGGCACCGGGGAGGTTTCCCGGCTGACCGTGCAGGGTGAGCCAGCCGAGCAGCGCGAATGCGGCGGCTTCCTTGGCGTCGGCGGCGAAGAAGAGCTCGTCGAAAC
>JBOHRY010000204.1:0-4913 GCA_050732955.1 Gemmatimonadales bacterium
TTCAATACCCGGATCATCCTCGACCGGATGCACGAACACGGCGTGCCGATCGAACGGGTGATCCACGCCGGCGGGATTCCCCAGAAGAACCAGGCGTTGAATCGCGTGTACGCCAGCGTGCTGAACAAGCCGGTGCTGGTCCCCGAGCGGGCGATCACGTCGCTGGGGTCAGCGATCTTCGCGTGCGTGGCGGCGGGGCTGCATCCCAGCATCGAAGCGGCGCAGAAGGCACTCTGTCCGCCGTATCGGACGGTGCTGCCAGACCCGGCGGCCGTCGAGACGTATCAGCGATTGTACGGGCTGTACCGGAAGCTGTACTTCGCGATGGGGGATCGGGCGTCCCAGGCTGTCGAAGTGGGCGACGTGCTGCCGGAGCTCAGGGAGATCGCGGCGGGCGCTACTCGATGAATGTCGTGGTCCGAGACTATGGACGATAGACGATAGAGGAGGACGTTCGCGCCCGCTAGGAACTGCGCGCTGCGTCCTGTCCGTAGTACGCATCCTCGCCGTGCTTGCGCAGGAAATGCCTGTCCCTCAACGCCTCGGAAATCTCCGCCGCCTCCGCATTCAGTACGATGGTGTGATACGCCATCTCGGCGACTTCCTCGAGAATCGCCGCGGTCTCGACGGCGCTCGTCGCCGAGCGCCCCCAGCAGAAACTCGCATGACCCGCCACCAGCACCGCCGGCATCGCCGCCGGATCGAGTCTGGCAAACCGCTCCACGATCGCCTTGCCGGTGTTCTCCTCGTACGCGCCGGCGATGGCGTGATCGGGTAACGTCTCGGTGACCGGAATGGCGCCCTGGAAGTAATCGGCGTGCGTGGTGCCGAGACAGGGAATCTCGCGCCCAGCCTGCGACCAGACGGTGGCGAAATGCGAGTGCGTGTGGACCACACCGCCGATGCCGGGAAAGGCCCGATAAAGCGACAGGTGCGTGGCGAGATCCGACGACGGTCGCAGCGTTCCCTCCACCGCGTTCCCCTCGAGATCGACCACGACCAGCATCGCAGGCGTCAACTCACCATATGACACGCCGCTGGGCTTGATCACCACGCGACCGGCAGCGCGATCGATTCCGCTGGCGTTTCCAAACGTGAATCTGGCGAGTCTTCGCCGCGCGATCTCCAGATTCGCGATGAGGACTTCCTCACGGAGCGCTTGAAGCATGTGCTATTGCTGTACGCTGAACGTGAACGTCGTCTGCGTCTGGTACACGCCACCCGGACGGAGGATCGTGCTGGGGAAATTCGGGTGATTGGGCGAATCGGGAAAATGCTGGGTCTCGAGGCAGAAACCATACCGGCGCCGGTAGACCATGCCGCCTTTCCCGGTGATCGTGCCGTCGAGGAAGTTGCCGGTGTAGAACTGCACTCCGGGTTGCGTCGTTGCGACCGTCAGCACGCGACCGCTGGTCGGCTCCATGACGCGAGCGGCGAGCGAGAGCCCTTCATCGCCCCGGTTGAGCACGAAGTTGTGATCGTATCCGCCGGCGTTCTTGAGCTGCGGATCGGGCTGGTCGATCCGGGCGCCGATCGCCGTGGGAGTGCGGAAATCGAGCGGCGTGCCGGCCACCGGCGCCAGTTCTCCGGTCGGTATCAGCGTCGAATCGACCGGCGTGTACCGGTCGGCGTTGATCATCATCACGTGGCCCAGGATGTCGCCCTTGCCGGCGCCGGCAAGATTGAAGTAGCTGTGTTGCGTCAAGTTGATCGGCGTCGCCTTGTCCGTGGTGGCGTGGTAGGAGACGATCAACTCGTTCGCCGGCGTGAGTGCATAGGAGACTCTCGCCTGTACCGTGCCGGGATATCCCTGGTCGCCGTCTGGACTGGTGTAGGTCAGCAGCACGCCCACGGTGCTGTCCACCTGCACCGGCTCCGCGTGCCAGTTCACCTTGTCGAAGCCCTTGATGCCGCCGTGCAGCGCATTCGGGCCGTTGTTGGTATCCAGCCGGTACGTCTCGCCGTCCAGCGTGAAGCGGCCGTGCGCGATCCGATTGCCGTATCGTCCGACGATGGCGCCGAAGTAAGGCGAACTCCGGAGGTATCCCGCGAGCGAGTCGTATCCCAGCACGACATCGTCGACGTGACCGGTACGATCCGGCACCCGGATCGACGTGATGATCCCGCCATACGTCATGACCCGCACCACCATCCCGTGCGGATTGGTCAGCGTGAACAGGTCAACCGAATCGCCGGCCGGTGTGGTCCCGAACGGCGTGCGCGTGACCGTCGCCATGGCGCCTCCCACGGACTGCTTGCCGCCGCATGCAACGCCCGCCGCCAACGCGATCGTTGCGACCCACGAGGCAGCCTTGCGTGTTGTCGTCAATAGATCGCCGTGAATGTGAGGGACGAATCGTAGACGAAGATCATGTTCTGGGCGACTCCGTTTCCCGGCGGTACCTCCACCAGGTACGAACCGTCGGCCTGCGCGACGACCGCGGTCGTCAGGTGGTACGCCTTGTGGTTGCCGTTCACGAATCGATTGTGCGCCGCGACCACGGCATCGCATTTCTTCGCGTCCTTGACGAGGGTCACTGACTTCGGCGCTTTGCGCCAACCCAGGCGAGTGACTCTCAGGCTGTCGAGGTGGGGAAACGTGGCGTTGGCTGTGGCAATGAATCTGGTGGCGCGCGGTGAAGTGGCGTCGCACCCGCCAGACGTATTGGGTACGACAGGCTGCCCGGCTGATCCGGCCGCCAGCAACAGCACCGCGGCCCCGCCGGCGACCAATGGATGATGAAACATGACTGCCTCCGTGAACAGGATCTTCTGCTCAGGGGCTGATGATGTCGTCCAGCCCCAGGTCGATGTACTGCCCGCCCGTAGTCTGGTGGACGTGTACCGCCACCGAATTGGTACCACTCCGGAGCAAACCGCGGGCGCGGGCGTCCAGCGGTACTCGCACATATCCAGCCGTGTAACCCGGCAGCCGGGCCACAAACTCGCCGTTGAGATAGACTTCCGCGTCCTCGTCGTGGTGGATATGCCAGACCGGGTTGACCAGCGCCGTCGACGGCAACGTGAACGAACGGCGCAGCCAGATGTCGGCGGTGTTCCATCTGGTCCGCACCACCGCACCCGGCGTGCTGTCGGTGCCGAATCCGCCCGGACCGGTCTGCCACGATTCGTCGTTGAATCCGGCCGAATACCAGTTGGATGGCGGCGTGGTCGTCGTGAAGCGCCATGGCTGGCCGGTTTGCTGTGAGGTCGCGACTACGCTGGTGATCTTCGGCAGCGGTTTCCAGAGTGTTGCCGCCGCCTCGACCGCGGCTACCGGGAACTTGACCACCCGCCGATCGTAGGTCATCAACCCGTTGACTTCGACCTCGACGTCGGTGGTCTGGGTATAGATCGCCGCCGCCAATCCATCGGCGATGAGGTAACGCAACTGTACCAGCAGGTCGCGATACGCCGCGCCGAGCGCGTCCGTCGACGTGAAGGTGCGATAGCCCCAGTTGTTGCGATCGACCCAGGTATGTCCCTCGATCGGAAGGCCGAGTCCCCCGAACTCGCCGAGCACCGCGGCGCGATGTGGTTCGAGCGGTGGCATCGCCGGTCCCGGATAGGCGTGCACATCCACGACGTCGCCGACATGCTGATCGGTCCAGCCGGTCGCGTTGTTCACCAGCCGGGTCGGATCGTGCGTCTTGAGCCAGGCCACATACCGCGGCGTGTCGTGCTGGCCCCATCCCTCGTTGAACGGCACCCACATCACGATCGAGGGATGATCACGCAACGCATCCACCATGGCGTGCAGCTCTGCCTCGAACTCCTGTTTCCCGGCCGCGGTGTTGTTGTCGCCGCTCGGCATGTCCTGCCAGACCAGCATGCCGAGCTTGTCGGCGTCGTAGTACCAGCGCTCCGGCTCGACCTTGACGTGCTTGCGAATCAGGTTGAAGCCGAGCCGCTTGGTCTGCTCGATATCGAAACGCAGCGCCTCGTCGGTCGGCGCGGTGTAGAGACCGTCCGGCCACCAGCCCTGGTCGAGCGTGCCGTATTCGAAAAGCGGCTGGTTGTTGAGAAAGAGACGGTTGATCCCCGCGGAGTCTTTCGCGACCGCGATTTTCCGCATCCCGAAATAACTCATCACCGTATCGCGCCCGACGACGATGCGGAGATCGTAGAGGAAGGGATCGGATGGGGACCAGAGGTGCGCGTCGGGAATGCTGAGCAGGAGCGGCTTGTCGATGACGCCGCGACCCGTCGTAACAGTGCTGCCATTGGCCAGCACGGTCGCGCGAAATGGCACGCCAGTTCGAGTTCGCGAATCGCGGAAAACCGTGACATCGACCGTTCGCGCGTCGATGTTGGGGACCGCGAGGACGCTGCTGATCGGATCATGTACCGGTTCGAGCCAGACGGTCTGCCAGATTCCCGTGACCGCGGAATACCAGATGCTGTGTGGACGGAGCACCTGCTTACCGCGAGGCTGGGGACCGCGATCGGTCGGGTCCCAGACGCTTACCACCAGCTGCTGATTGCCATCGCCGCGGAGTGCGCTGGTGATGTCCAGCGTGAACGGATCGTAGCCGCCCTTGTGCTCGCCGATCCGGGCACCATTGACGAACACCGTGGCATCCCAGTCCACCGCGCCGAAGTGCAGCAGCAGCCGGCCGCCACGACCGAGTGTTGGCCGGGCAAAGGTTCGATGATACCAGAGCCGCTGGGAATCGGTGACCGGGCGCTCGACCCCGCTCAACTGCGACTGGACCGGAAACGGTACCACGATGGTACCATCCCATTTCGATGGCTCGCTGCTACCGACCGGGGTGATGGCGTAGTCCCACTCGCCGTTGAGGTTGGTCCAGAGCGAGCGGACCAGTTGCGGGCGCGGATACTCGGGAAGCGGCGCATCCGGCTTCATGTCGGCGGCCCAGCGGGTGCTGATGTGCTGCGAGAGAGTCTGGGCT
>JBOHRY010000205.1:0-2968 GCA_050732955.1 Gemmatimonadales bacterium
GGAAGCGGCCGGAGGATCACGCCCGAGACGACGGAGAACATCAGCGTCGCGGCGGCGATGCCGAGGGCGAGTACGGTGATGGTGACCCCGCTGAACACGCGATGTCGGGCGAGCGACCGGAACGCGAAACGGATGTCGCCGGCCAGAACCTCGGGCCACCCGGCGCCGGGGCTGGCGTGAACGCCGATGACCGCCTGCTTCGTTGCCGCGGCAGGGCCGAATTCACTCTCGGCCCGGAGTCGTGCCGCATCCGGCTGCATGCCGTCGGAGACATGATGCGCGGCCTGCAGCGTGATATGCGCCTCAATTTCGTCGTCAATGTCGTGTTCGGCGGCGTGCGGCGTGGCGAGCAGCCGTAGTGCGCGGAGGATGGCCCGGACCGTCATGCCGGCTCCCGCCGATGCGAACCGAGGATGCGGTCGACCGCGCTGGTGTATTCGCGCCAGTTCCGCGTTTCGCGCGCCAGGCGGGCGCGGCCCGCGCGCGTGAGCGAGTAGAAGCGGACTCGGCGCACGGTTTCCGACATTCCCCACTTCGCCACCAGGAGTCCGTCCCCCTCGAGGCGGTGCAGGGCAGGATAGAGCGATCCCTGGTTGACCTGCAGCAGTTGCCGGGATTCCTCCTTGATCTGTTGCGAGATGGCCCAGCCGTGCAGGGGGCCGGAGGACAGGATCCGGAGGACCAGGAGGTCGAGGGTTCCCTGCAGGAGATCGGACGAGGCGGCCATGGGCAACTCCAGGTTGGCCGCATGATAGCCTTTGACTTGTAGACTGTCAACAAGACGGTGTAGACAGCCGACAAGTCGGCGGGATGCGGCGGCGGCTGGGGCGCACCATCACGGCCCCTTGTTCCGGCGCCGTTCTTGGCACTAGAATCGCCCCGACGCTCGAAGGCGCCCGTCGACCGCGGCGCCGTCATCGAGGCAGCCGCTGCCGCGAAATTCAGGATGGTCGATCGCCTCGCGGCGCTGGTTGCCGACGATCTGCAGCGACGCGACAATAGCGGCGTACCAAGCCGGCGGGAAACGCCAAGCGAAACTGGAGTCGCCGCGCATTCGCGGTGATGCGAACCTCGAAATGCCTGACGGAGATCACCCGATGCTGCGCTGCGTTCCATTCCTGCTCTTCGACGGCAACTGCGCCGAAGCGATGACGTTCTATCATCAGTGCCTTGGTGGTGATCTGTTGCTGACGAAGCTCGGCGACACGCCGATGAAGGCGCAGTTCCCGGCCGAGAAGCATCAGCGGATCATCAACGCGCAGCTCCGGAGTGGGGCGATCGAGATCAGTGCGACCGACTGGATGGCGTCGCCGTCATTCGATCCGCTACAGGGCAATACCTTTGCGGTTTTCGTGATCGGTAGCACCTATGAGGAGCTCAAGATCGTTTTCGACAAGCTCGCGGTCGGCGCGGAGAAGGAGCGGTTTCAGGAACTGCACGCCATGCCGTTCGGGACATATGGGCAATTCTACGACCGGTATGGCGTGCAGTGGATCTTCAAGGGGGAACCGCGGTAGGATTCCGGAGTTCTGCTCCTCGTCCTCAATCCCGGACTCCTGATGCCCCCGACGCCGCTCGTTCGTCACTTGTGCCTTTGCCTGGTTGCCGCGCTACTCGTCGCTGCGGCTGGCGCTGCGCGCGCGCAAACGCTTCCGGCGCCGTCCGTTGATCCGCAAGCGACCGCGCACGAACCGCGGCCGATTCCCGGTCCCGTCTACGAATCCATGCACTTCACCCGCGCCGTGGCGCGCGGCACGCGCACGCGCACGGGTGCACCCGGTGCCACCTACTGGGTGCAGCATCCGGAGTATGAGATCCACGCCGCGCTCGACACCGCAACGCACCGGGTCTCGGGCAAGGAGCACATCACCTATCGCAACGTGTCGCCCGACACGCTGCGGACGATGGAGATCTATCTCCGGCAGAATGCGTTTGCTCCCGGCTCGCCGCGCCGGCAGAGCGTGCCGGTTACCGACGGCGTGACACTCGAATCGGTTCTGGTCGATGGCGTGGCGATTCATGCCGAAGGCAATCGCAATCCCGCGATGCCGATCACGGCGGCACCGGCGCGTCCGCCCGCCGCGGGAGAATACGCCGTCGACGGCACCGTGATGTCGATTCCGCTGTCCACGCCGCTGCTTCCCGGCGCGACGGTGAGTCTCGACATGGCGTGGTCGTATCTGCCGGCGCCCGCTCCGGCCGACGGACGTGAAGGGCGCGACGGGAATGTCTACTTCATGGGGTACTGGTATCCCGAGGTGGCGGTGTACGACGATGTCGACGGCTGGGTGACCGACCCGTATCTCCTGGAAGCGGAGTTCTACATGGACCCCGCGGATTACGACGTCGAGCTGACCGTGCCACGGGGCTGGGTGGTCGGCGCCACCGGAGCGCTGCAGAACGCGAGCACCATTCTGCCGGCGGCCGCGCGCGATTCGCTCGCGGCGGCGCGACGCACGGGACGCACCGTGCGAATTACTTCCCCGGACGGTAATTCCCGCGCTGCCGCCGCGGGTGGTGGGCCGACCGTCAGCTGGCACTTCGTCGCCACGGACGTCCGCGACTTTTCCTGGGGGACCAGCGACGAGTACGCGTGGGACGCCACCCGGGCGCTGGTGCACAACGCCGCCGGTGGGACCGACACCGTGGACATCAATTCGTTCTATCGCCTCACACCGGACGCCGCGGCATGGGCGGTCGGTGGCGCGCGCTTCACCCGGGACGCGATCGAACTGATGTCGGCCTGGCTCTGGCGCTATCCCTGGCCGCAGATGACGTCGATGGAAGGGATTCTCGACAGCGGCGGGATGGAGTACCCGATGATGACGCTGATGCAGCCCTGGGCGGACACGTTGTCGCTCGCGGGGGACCTGATGCACGAAACCGGCCACATGTGGTTCCCGATGCAAGTGGGCTCCAACGAGACGCGGTTCCCCTGGATGGACGAGGGCTTCACACAGTTCGATGT
>JBOHRY010000206.1:0-2806 GCA_050732955.1 Gemmatimonadales bacterium
TGGGCGTAGTCGAGTGCGTCGGCCACAGTGACGGCGATCTTCACCGACTCATCGATACCGAGCTGGGTTTCGCGGTCGAGCTTGGCGCGCAGCGTCTCGCCGTCGACGAAAGGCATGACGTAATAGAGAAAACTGTCCGCGGTGCCTGAGTCGAAGAGCGGAAGAATGTGCGGGTGCTGCAACGAAGCTGTCGTCTTAATTTCGACGACAAATCGATCACCGCCAAGCACCGCCGCAAGTTCGGGCTTCAAGACCTTGATGGCGACACGACGGTCGTGCTTGATGTCATGCGCCAGGTAGACGGTGGCCATGCCGCCCCGGCCGAGCTCGCGCTCGATCGTGTAGCGGTCGGACAACGCCGTGGTGAGGCTCTCGGGTACCGGATTCATTGCCGCAGCTTCGCCCGCAGATCGGCGAACCAGTTGTCCACTTTGACAAGACGGATCGACGGAGCCACGATCGGTCCGATGGGACCGAGGAAAACGAACTGTCCGTCTCGCGTGACCTCGAACGCCTGGTGAAAGGCGAAGTAGGAGAATCGAGTTGCATCGAAGAGAGGCTTGAGATCGGTCACGCTGAACGACGGACCCGGCGCGAGCTCCGCCGCGATCAGCCGATTCGCCAGGTCGAGGAAATACAGCTCCTTTCCATCGGGCGACCAGACTGGCGAACCCCCGCCTCCGTTGGACACCTGCCAGCGCCCGGCGGCGGCGTTCGGGAAGGGTCGGACATAGACCTCGTTGGTGACGGCATCGTTCGAGACGTAGGCCACCCACCGCCCATCGGGCGACAGCGCCGGCTGCAGCTCCGAGAAGTTGCTGGTTGCGATCGGAATCGTGGCGGTATCGCCGGTGACGCTCACCGCGAGAATGTCTCCGTTTCCCGCAGATCCAGTTTCGGTGCGGACCAGGATCCAGCGGCCGTCGTGCGACCAGGTCACTTCCTGAATTGCCCGGCCGGGTAAGTGGACGAGCCGGCGCTCGGCCCCGCTGCCGTCGACCGCACGCGCATAGACATCGCCGCCGCTGGCGCTGTCGCGGACAAACGCGATCTGCCGGCCGTCGGGCGACCAGGCCGGGCGCCGGTCGCGTCCGCTGAAGGTGACCCGAGCGAACGGGCCGCGATCGAGCTGCTTGATCCAGATATCGAGCCCGCCACCGGGCGTGCTGACGCCCACCGCGGCACGTCGCGCATCGGGGTCGAGCGCGAACGAATTGAACGGTCCGGTCCACGACGGGTCGTAGATGGTCATCGTGCCGGAACGATCGGCGTGTTGCAGCGTCACGATGTCGGTGCCGCCGCCGCCGTTGGCATACACCAGCGTACCGGACGGTGACCAGGCGAGATCGGCGGCGGACAGATTCACTCCCACGCCTTGCAGCACCGGGACGGCAGCGCCGTGAATCTCCAGCTTGCCGAGATCGAACGGAACCGCCAACGCCACACCGTCACGTCGCACGTAGAGCAGTTGCCCGGTAGGGAGATACCACCCCATACCGACGTCCTTGAGGACGAGCTTCTGCCGGCCGGTCCTGAAATCGAGAACATGGAGTTCCATCGTCACGCAGTTGGACGCGCAGACCACGAAGAAAATGCCCCGTGAATGCGGCAGGGGCGTCGGCATCATCGGAGCCAGCCCCTTGAACACCGAATCGGCGATCGTCACGCTGACCGGACCCCCGGACTCACTCACTCGGTGGAGGCCGAGCAGCGACGGAGTCGAAAAGATCAGCGTCCCATCGTCGAGCCAGGTCGCGCCGAAACCGGCCGAGTCAGCCAGGGTGATGCTCGCCCCGCCGTCGGCGCGCACCTTCTTGAGGTGATT
The DNA here is from genome assembly GCA_050732955.1 of Gemmatimonadales bacterium. GTDB lineage: Bacteria > Gemmatimonadota > Gemmatimonadetes > Gemmatimonadales > GWC2-71-9 > Palsa-1233. The sequence goes on from JBOHRY010000206.1 coordinate 1,826, forward strand.
GCCTGCGATGTAGGCGATCCACGCGCCATCGGGCGAGAAGACGGGGCTGGTTGCGCCGTCCGTGCCGGCGAGCATCACCGGCTCGAGAGCGTCGCGACGCTTGATCCAGATCCGGTCCAATGTGTCGCCGATGAACGCGAGTCGGCTGCCGTCCGGCGATAGCGAAAGCGGGGTGGCCAGCGTCGCCACCGTCTGCAGATGGGCGCTGTCGCCCAGCGAGAGGTAGTGCCGCTCGATCGGACGTTCGGCGGCGGTGCGGGCGCGCATCCAACCCCACGCTCCCCCGATGATCGCAATGATGGTGAGCAACCAGGGCGCCAGCGCCATCGTGCGACTGGACGCGACTGGAGCAGGACGGACGGCGGTGCGATGCGCCGTCTGTGCGTGTGAATCGTGGACCGCGGTGGCGAAGTCCGCGGCCGTCGCAAACCGGTCAGCGGGAAGCTTCTGGAGAGCGGTGAAGACGGCCGCCTGGACGTGAACCGGGATCGTCTTCCGCTGTAACGTCAGCGAGCGCGGCTCCTCGGTCATCACCCGCGCGATGATCGCCTGCGCCGTGGGGCCCATGAATGGCGGTTCCCCCACCAGCATCTCGTACGTCACGCATCCCAACGCGTAGACGTCGCTCCGGGCGGTGATCTCGCGTTCGCCCATCGCCTGTTCGGGGCTCATGTAGTGCGGCGTGCCGAGGCTCATCCCGGTTTCAGTCATGCGGGTGCCAGCGGTACTCGCTGCGAGCGCGATGCCGAAGTCCGCCACCAGGACACTGCCGTCGTGCAAGAGGATGTTCTCGGGCTTGATGTCGCGATGGATCACGCCGTGGCGGTGTGCATAGTCGAGCGCACTGGCGGCTTCCGTCGCGCTCCGGACCGCGTCGGCGATGGGCCACTGCTTTTCGCGCGTGAGGCGATCGCGCAGCGACTCGCCGTCCACGTACGGCATCGCGTACCAGAGCAGACCCTCGGCGCTCCCCGAGTCGAT
>JBOHRY010000207.1:0-5229 GCA_050732955.1 Gemmatimonadales bacterium
ATGTCCAGACGTTCGAGCAGGATCTTCCCGGCGCCAACACGGCCGGCTTCAATACCAACACCATTGGCACGCTGCCGCTCGAGACGTCGCTGACGATGAACAGCTCGTGGGGCTTCAACATCACCGACCACGACTGGAAGTCGACCGGGCAGATCATCGGCTACCTGGTGCGCGCCGCGGGGAGCAACGCCAACCTCCTGCTCAACATCGGGCCGCGGCCCGACGGCACCATCCAGCCCGAAGCGGCGGAACGCCTGCTCGCGGTCGGCCAGTGGCTCGATGTGCACGGCGCGTCGATCTATCGCACTCGCGGCGGCCCGGTTGCGCCACATCCGTGGGGCGTCACCACCCATCGGGGCGACACCGTGTTCGTGCACGTACTCAACTGGAGCGATCGCCTGCTGGCGATCCCGCCGCTCGGCGCTCGCGTGATACGCGCCAGCGTCTTCGATGACGGAGCGCCAGTCGAGTTCACCCAGGCTGCCGCGGGCGTCACACTGACGTTACCACCGCCGGCCGGCGACCAGCCCGATCGCGTGATCGTGCTGGTTATAGCGCACCGCTAGGGCTCGATAGCCACGCTACTGACGGCTGCGCGGTCCGGCGGGCAGATGCTCCACCAGATACCTCGTCAACAGCGAATAGATGTGCAGCGTCGTGCCGGGACCTTCGCAGATGCAATGACTGCGATTGGGATACTCCATGAAGTCCACCGGCTTTCCCAGCGCGATCAGGCGATTGAGCAGCCGTTGCGATCCCTGAAAATGCACGTTGTCGTCCCCCGACCCGTGCACCAGCAGCAGGTGACCCTTGAGGCCGGCTGCTTGATTGATCGCCGATGCCGAGTCGTAGGCGGCGCCGTTGGTAGTCGGAATCCCCATGTAGCGTTCCTGATAGATGGTGTCGTAGAGCCGCTCGTCAGGCACCGGTGCCACGCTCATGCCGACCTGGTAGACGTCGGGATACCGGAACATCGCCTGCAGCGTGCTCGATGCGCCGCCGCTCCATCCCCAGATCGCGACGCGTGAGGGGTCGAGATACGAGTGCTGCCGGGTGAGCACCCGGACCGCATCGGCCTGTTCCGCACTCGAGAGTACGCCGATCTGCCCGTACACCACCTTGCGCCAGGCGCGACCCTTGGGCGCCGGTGTCCCGCGATTGTCTACGCTCGCGACGATGTATCCCATATCGGCGATCATCTGGTACCAGAGCCGCTGGTCGTACATCCAGGTGTCGAGGACGGTCTGCCCTGCCGGTTCGCCGTAGACGTACATCAACAGCGGATAGGTCCGGGTCGAATCAAAGTCATGCGGCCGGATCATCCAGCCGTCGAGCGTGGCGCCGTCCGAAATGGTCACCTTGAAGAACTGAGTCGGCGTCAGCAACGGTGCGATGCGAGCCTTGAGCGTGTCGTTGCGAATGACGTGGCGGATCACCCGCTCCGACGGCAACTCCACCAGATCCATCACGGGCGGGACGTCGGCTCGCAGGTAGCCATGAAACGCCCAGCGCGTGTCGGGAGAAATGATGTAGAAGTGGGTACCCGCGGCCCCGCTGGCCGAGATGCGCTCGGGCGCGCCGGCGCCATTGAGGCGGGTGCGGAAGAGGTACGATTGCGTCGCGTTGTCGGGCGAGGCCATGTAGTACAGCCAACCACCCGGCTCGTCCACCGCTTCGATCGACTGCACATCGAACGCCCCGGGCGTGATCAGCCTCGCTCCGCCGCTCCGGTCGATCTGATACGCGTGCCGCCACCCGTCGCGCTCGCTGAGCCAGAGAAAACCGCGACCGTGATCGAGTGCCTGGAGCGAATCGTCGGAGGCATCGAGCCAGGCACTGTCGCGCTCCACCATGAAGGTCTTGAGCGCGCCAGTCCCGGCATCGGCGATCATCAGGCGATCGGTGTTCTGCAACCGGTTCATCTGCTGCACGAGCAGTTCGCTCGGACCGATCCACTGCATCCGGGGCAGGTAGTTCTCGCGGGGATCGCCGGCGACCCCTAACCAGGTTGTGGGACCACCGCTGGCGCTCACGACGCCGATGGTGACGGCCGAATTCGTCGTCCCGGCCTTGGGGTACTGGATCGGGATGACATAGGGATACAGCGAATCGGTGTTGTTGATCAACAGGAAGGTACGAACGCCCGTCATGTCGAAGTGCCAGTAGGCGATCCGGGCACCATCGGGCGACCAGCGGAATCCGTCCCGGAGATTGAACTCTTCCTCGTAGACCCAGTCACTCATCCCGCTCACATGCAGCGAATCGGCGCCGGTGGTGAGCCGCGTGATGCCGCCGTCGGACACGCGCTCCACATACAGGTCGCCCCGCCGCACGTAGGCGACACGATCGCCGTTGGGCGAAAACTTGGCGTACATCAACGACGATGGCGGCGCATCCGAACCGCCGAGCTTTCGCAGCGCACCCGTCTTGCGATCCAGCACCCAGTAATCGCCGCGGGTGTTCTGGCGCCAGACGCGCGCCGTGTTGGTAAAGAGCAGCAACTGCTGCTGGTCGGGCGACCAGCTGTACCCCTCGACCGCCAGCGGCGCCGTCTTGCCGGCCGGGACCAGTTGCTCGGCCCGGACCATGACCTCGCGCTGACCTGTCGCGATGTCGTAGCGCACGATGTCAGCGCCGGCCTTCAGGGTCGGCGACGATTCCACCGCGGTATACGCACCCTGTCCCACGAATCGCACCGGCCCGAAGCGCTCAGGGTTGAACTCGGGCGATGCGAAAATCCGCTGGAGCATGCTGCTGGCAGCGGCGGGAAGCTGGGCACGAGCAGCCACGCCAGACCCCAGGCAGAGAGCGACGAGCAGCGCGACACGTTGACGCATTGGAGAATTCTCCAGGACCGCGACGGGTTGTGACAGGATGCACAAGTATACGGCAACACGAGCCCCGCTTGACGCAGGTTTCAGTCGGCGATAACTTCCCGCCATAATTGAAGTGTTACGTGGTCATTTGCCGCCTATTGCCGCCACGCTAAACAATGTGCTAAAAAGCGAGACGCCCGGCGGCTCTTTTCCGCCGGGCATTTTTCTTTGGAACAGGCGGCGGTACTCCGTTGTGGAGCCGCACCATGCCGCCGAATTCCCTGCCCCCGTCGCCTCGCAAGGTCACCCTCGCGACGCTGCGTGCTCTGCGAGTCCGTCGCGAGCCCGCTGTGTTTCTCACCGCCTACGACTACCCCACCGCGGTCTTCGCCGACCGCGCCGGCGTCGACCTGCTCCTGGTGGGCGACTCCGCGGCAATGACGATGCTAGGTCATCCGACAACACTCCAGGTCTCGATGCACGAAATGCTGGTGTTCGCCGGTGCGGTCTGCCGCGGGGCCAAGCGGGCGTTCATTGTCGGCGATCTCCCGTTTCTTTCGTATCAACCGTCGGATCGCGACGCGATCCGGAACGCCGGCGCCTTCGTTCGCGCCGGCTGTGACGCAGTCAAGTGCGAGGGCGGTACCCGCGTCGCCCGGAGGGTGCGCGCGATGACCGACGCCGGCATCGCGGTGATGGGCCATCTGGGGCTCACGCCCCAATCGCTGGGTCAGCTGGGCGGCTACCGTATCCAGGGGAAAACGCATGCCGCCGTCGAGCGCCTCCTCACCGATGCGCAGGCACTCGAGGAAGCCGGCGCGTTCGCGATCCTGCTCGAGGCCATGCCGTCGGAAGCGGCGACCTACCTGCGCGATCGTCTCGAACTGCTGGTCTACGGCATCGGCGCCGGCCCCGGCCTCGACGGTCAGCTGGTGATCTCTCACGACATCCTTGGCGGATTCGTGGGAACGGTGTGCCCACGTTTCGTGCGCCGTTACGCCGACCTCGACACCGTCGTCACCGGCGCGATCGAACATTACGCCGCCGACGTTCGCGCGGGCCGCGTCCCCGGCCCCGAACACTGCTATCCCCTGGAAGCCGACGAAGCGAAGCACTTCGTCACGGACGGATGCGCCGTCAGTTCACCTGTCACTGAAACGAGTCCTGCATGAGCATTACACTGCATCTCCCGGCCGTTCTCGCCCGCCTGGCCGACGGCACTCCGCTGATCGGAGCCGGAAATACCGTCGGCGAAGTCGTCGGCAACATCGCGGTGCGCTTCCCGGCCCTCGCCGAACGGCTTCGCGATCGCGACGGCAACCCGTACCCGTATGTGACCTTCTACCTTAACGACGAGGACATCCGCTTCCATGGCGGGTTCGCCGCCGCCGTCCACGACGGCGACGAAGTAACGATCGTTCCCGCGATCGCGGGCGGGTGAGCCAATGACGACCGCATTCCTCCCCGATCTCTCCTCCGACGAGCTGCGCCGGTACAGCCGGCATCTCATGCTCCCCGAAGTGGCACTCGCTGGTCAGCAGCAGCTCAAGGCGGCGCGCGTGCTGCTCGTCGGCGCCGGCGGCCTCGGCTCTCCTGTCGCGCTGTATCTCGCCGCGGCCGGCGTCGGTACGCTGGGGCTGGTGGACTTCGACGTCGTGGACGCCAGCAACCTGCAGCGGCAGATCCTGCACGGCACCCGCGACATCGGCCGCTCCAAGCTCGCGTCGGCGTGCGACCGCATCGCCGACGTCAATCCCTATGTCCGATGCGAACCGCATGAGATCCGGCTCACGGCGGCCAACGCGCTCGACATCGTACGTAAGTACGATCTCGTGGTTGACGGCACCGACAATTTCGCCACCCGCTATCTCACCAACGATGCATGCGTGCTGCTCGCCAAGCCCAACGTCTACGGCTCGATCTTCCGGTTCGAAGGGCAGGCGTCGATCTTCGCCACGCCTGACGGCCCCTGCCACCGCTGCCTCTTCCCCACACCGCCTCCGCCGGGAATGGTGCCGAGTTGCGCCGAAGGCGGCGTTCTCGGCGTCCTGCCGGGCCTGATCGGAACGATCCAGGCCACTGAGGCGATCAAGCTGATCCTCGGCGTCGGCACTCCGCTCATCGGCCGCATGCTGCTCATCGAGACGCTCAGTGCGAGCTTCCGCAGCGTGCGGGTTCGTCGGGATCCTGCATGTCCAGCGTGCGGCACGCGCGAGATTCGCGAACTGATCGACTACGATGAATTTTGCGGTCTAGGCGCGGCAGAACACGGCCTCGCGATCCCGCAGATCTCGGCCGCGGCGCTGGCCGCGAGGTTGCGCAGCGGTGACGACCTCGACTTGATCGACGTGCGTGAACCATATGAATGGCAGATCGGGCGCATCGACGGCGCCCGTTTACTTCCGTTCGCGGC
>JBOHRY010000208.1:0-3073 GCA_050732955.1 Gemmatimonadales bacterium
GCGGGCGGACTCGCCGGCCTGAGGAAGCCGCGCAACGACGCGACGACATGTTAGATTGTCATCACCTATCCGATCCGCAAGCACGAGGCGAGCATCACGCGCTGGCTCCTCAATCCGCTGTCGCTCCAGGCCAACGGAGCGAGTGGCACGACGGTCTCGTCACTGAGCCAGTCAAGCGCCACGACCTGGAGCACGTCGCTCTCGTATTTCCTCAACAATCAGCGCCGGGCGTACGGCATGCACCTCAAGCGGCTCGCCGCCGGATTGCCGCGCTGGCTCCGCGAAAGCACGGTCGGGAAGGGTCTCGCCAACGCCGCGTTTGCGCCGCTGCCGACGCAGGCGCAATTCACCTCGTCGTTGTCGCACACGATGGGCGATCTGCATTCGTACCAGCTTCCGATCCAGGTGCTGGCCGACACGATCCTCAAGCCGGTGACGACGGAACAGTTTCTCTGGCGGAACACCGCCGGAATCAACTGGGATCCGTTCACCATGCTGCGGCTTACCTCCGGCTGGTCGAGCACGCGCGACCTGCGCGAGTACGACGACTCGACGACACTGGGCCGGGTGGTCAATGCCGAGCACCGGTCACTGTTCGGCACCGATGTGGGCGTCGAGCGCGATCGCAACCTCACCAACACCGTCACGCTGGCGCCGCGAGTATCGAGCTGGTTCGCACCGTCGGTTTCGGTGGGCACCAACTTCGTGCTGTCGCGAAGCCTCACCACCCGCAATCCGGTTCGCATCGACGGCGACACCGCCGGGGCCTACATCCTGCCGCAGACGCTCGACAATTCGCGAGTGATCGAGTTCGACCTCAGCATCGATCCGCACGCGCTGATCCAGCGACTCTTCAGCGATACCGGGAAGGCGAGCCGAACGACGGTACGCATCCGGCCGATCCAGGTGGTTCGCCGCCACACGCTCGAGTCGACCTTCGACCTGGCGCGATTCAGTCCGGGCCTCGACTACCAGCTGGCGTTGGGAAGTTTCAATGCTTTCCTCTCCCGGAACGGTGAGGAGGCGATCGGCGCGGCCAACGCCACGTCCACCAGCGTCTCGACGTCCGTCGACTTGCCGTCGGGGTTCAACGCCCAGCTCGACTACATCACCACGACGTCGGATCGATACCAGCACGCCAGTGCCCCGACCGGATTCCTGGTGACCAACGGCACGACCGAGGCGTGGCCCTCGGGACGCTTCACCTGGTCGCGCACCTTCCGGCGCGGTCCGGTGACGAGCGTCACGGCAGGATCGGCGCTCGAACGCGATCGCGCCACGTCGTTCTCGCCGTTTGATGACGGCTCGTCGAGTTCGGCGGTATCGGAGACGCAGCGACTGACGCCCAACCTGACCATCGTCTTCCGCAACGGCGTGTTCGCGACGCTGAACGGGGAGGTGGACCAGACCAACGGCACGTCCAGCGGCAATCTCACGGCAACGCGCGCGTCGAACCTGACGGGTTCGCTGTCGTGGACGGTCCGGATGCCGCACTTCCTCTCGGCCACGCGGCGCAGCCTGCAGACCAATATCTCGGTGACCCAGAGCTCCAATAATTCGTGCATCCAGCGCACCAGCGACACGACCTGCGTGCCGTATTACGATCTCAACCGGCTGGATGTCGAAACGGGTTTCACCGCGTTGCTGCAACAGGCGATCCGCACCGGGTTGCAGTTCGGCTACGTGCACAACTCCGTCAAGACGCTCGGCCTGCTCTCCAATACCATCACCATCAGCGTATTCTTATCGATACCGCTCTCAGGCCTGGGGATGTAGATGCCGCTCCGCGTGCGACTGATCACCTTGACTGCCCTGGCGGCCGCGTGCGGCGCGGGCCAGGGCCCGGTACCGGCCCGGGAGTTCAACGGCAAGCAGGCCCTCGACTACATCAGCCGGCAAGTCGCGTTCGGTCCGCGGGTGCCCGGAATGCCGGGACATGCCGCCATGGCGGCGTGGCTCGACTCGATGACCCGCGCGCGCGCGGACAGCGTGACCTTGCAGCGGTGGTGGCATCGCACGGCGTCGGGCGATTCGATCGAGCTCACCAACGTGCTGGCGCAGTTCAACGTCAAGGCGACCGATCGGGTGCTCTACCTCGCGCACTGGGATACGCGGCCCCGCGCCGACCAGGACGCACAGCACAAGGATTCACCGATTCCGGGCGCCGACGATGGCGGTTCGGGTGTGGCCATTCTCCTCGGCGTCGCGGAGGCGCTCAAGAAGCTGCCGCCGGATGTCGGCGTCGATCTGCTCTTCGTTGACGGCGAGGATTACGGCGAATTCGGCCCGCCGCGGGTGGATGTACTGCTCGGCGCGGAGTGGTACGCCAAGCATCCGCTGGCCGGGCGACCGATGTTCGCCGTGCTGTTCGATATGGTAGGGCACAAGAACCTGCAGATTCCGGTCGAGGAATTCTCGCAGGTGGCGGCCCCGGATGTGGTCGATCGATTCTGGGGAATGGCCGACCGGATGGGTTACGGCCACATCTTCGTGCGGACGCCGACCGGAGGAATCACGGACGATCATATCCCGCTGATCGATGCGGGAATGCGGGCGATCGATATCATCGATATCAGCAATTATCCGTACTGGCATACAATGCAGGATACGCCGGACAAGGAGTCGGCCCAGAGTCTGGAGGCGGTGGGGAATGTGGCGGTCGGCGTGATTAGAAGGGCGGGTAAGAGATAGGCCGAGCCGGGCCTTCAGGCCCGGACCTTTGAGTGCCGAGGCGGGCCTTTAGGCCCGCACGGCAACGCGCAGATCTCGGAGACCCGAGGCAGCCGAGAGGGTTGGACCCGGAGCAAGCCCAGAGCCCGGAGCCCGGAGGTGAAACGGACGGTAAAATCGCATTTCTCGTCGCCGACTCGCGGTAATGCGAGCATCGTGTCGGCGACTATTCCCTCTGTATTCCTTGCATGAAACAATTCTTCGCTGGAATATCCCGCCGCGAGCGGCGAGCGCTGGGCGTGCTGCTCATCCTCGGCATCGGCGGTCATCTGCTCCGCGCGGTGGCTTCGGTGCCGGGGACGCCGGCGCCAGTTGGCGAGCTGTTCGATCCTGCGGGTGATGG
>JBOHRY010000209.1:0-7105 GCA_050732955.1 Gemmatimonadales bacterium
GCCGTGATCGACCTCGCCGGTGATGAGCCTGGCACCCCGGCCGTACGTCAGGTACGACCAGCCCCATTCGATCAGTACCAGCACGCGGTTGCGGAAGCCGATCAGATATGCGATGTGCAGGAAGATCCAGATCAGCCACGCCAGCAGGCCGCCGAAGCGGATCCACGGCAGGTTCGCGACGGCGTCGCCGCGTCCAATCACGGCAAGTTCGCCCTTGTTCCAGTAGTGAAACGGCCGAGGTGCGTTGCCGGCGATCGCCGCGCGGATGGCCCGGGCGGCATATTGTCCCATCTGGATTGCGGCGGGACACACCGCCGGCACCGTGGCGTGACCCGAATCCTCCGGGCACGCCGCCGCATCGCCCAGTACGAACACTTCCGGGTGCCCGGGCATCGCACACTGCGCATCGACCACGACGCGTCCCTGACGGTCGAGCGCGGTACCGAGCGTCTTGAGCAGCGGACTCGCCTCGTTGCCGGCGGCCCAGATCACCGTGGTCGTAGGGATGCGCCAGCCGGCCGCTTCCACCGCGTCGGCGTGGATGGCCGTGACGAACGTGTTCTCGCGGACGTCGACGCCGAGATCGCGCAGGTCCATTTTGGCGCGATGCGACAGCTTGGGCGGATATGCCGCGAGAATGCGAGGGCCACCCTCCAGCAGTGTCACCGTCGCCTCGCGGGGATCGATGTGCCGGAAATCGCGCGACAGCGCAAAGCGGCGAATCTCGGCCAGCGCACCCGCGAGTTCGACGCCGGTCGGACCACCGCCGACGATCACGAAGGTGAGCAGTTGCTGCCGGCGCGCGACGTCCGGTTCGCGCTCCGCGCGTTCGAATGCGAGGAAGATTCTCCGCCGGATCTCGAGCGCATCCTCGATGCTCTTGAGTCCCGGTGCGAGCGGTTCCCATTCGTCGTGACCGAAATACGAGTGGCGGGCGCCGGTGGCGATGGCGCAGTAGTCATACGGCAGCACCGCGCCATCCGCGAGATGCACCTGCCGCGCGCCGACATCGACGCGCGCCGCCTCGCCGAGCATGACCTCGACGTTCTTCTGGTGGCGAAGAATCGAGCGGATCGGCGAGGCGATGTCGGACGGATTGAGCGCGGCGGTCGCAACCTGGTACAGCATCGGCTGGAAGAGGTGATGGTTGCGCCGATCAACCAGCGTGATGCTCACGGCATCGCGCTTGAGACTCCGGGCGAGGTAGAGCCCGGCGAACCCGCCACCCACGATGACCACCTTCGGCTGGGCCATCGCCTACATCCGCATCGTGGTGCGACGCCAGCGCGCGAAACGCACCACATCGTCGATCGGCGGCACCGCTCGCTCATCGCCATACGCCGTGTACATGCGCCATCGCAGGTATGGAGCATCGGGAACCGGGAGGAAGGGTGCCTGCGCCCACCACCGCCGGCGCCGGAACGCCCACGCCGTACGGCAGAGTGCGATCGCCAGCGCGGGCGACACCAGCGCCCGCACGAAAAGTCGCGCGGTAAGGCCGGACCACGAACCGCGATAATTGGACGACTGTGTCGGAGCAGTGGAGGTGTTCACGGTCTGGAACGTAGAGGTGCCCCGGCTGGATGTCATGCGGCGTCGCATCATCTTGCTCTCGACGCGCTTGGGGCGTGGAGCGCTGCCGGAGCGCAACGCTCAAGCGAGCCCGTTTGCGCGGCCGAGGGCGACGCGGGGGCAGTTCTATGACCCGCGCGCCCCGGACCGCGCGGCGAGCGGTTCGTGAAGCCCCGGCAGCGCCCCATGCCCCGAGCGCGTCAGCGAGATCCTCGAGTCGGGTCTCCCGCGAGAGGTCGCGGCCTATATTCCCTCATGCCCGTGACAGCACCGAGCCCAGTTGCGAATCCGTTGGCTCACTGGCGTCGCGAGTTTCCGGTCTTCGACCGCTCGATCTATCTCAATTCATGCTCGCTGGGTCCGCTGTCGCGCCAGGCGCGCGAACGGGTCGCCGGATGCCTCGACGCGTGGGATGCACGGGGTGCCGCCAACTGGTATGACGTCTGGTGGGCGGCACTGGACGAGTTGCGCGGACGCTACGCGCGACTCCTCGGAGCAACACCCGCTGACATCGCCTTGCACTCGTCGGTGTCGAGCATCCTGGGCGTGATCGGCAGCGGCCTCGACACCGGCCGACGGCGTCGCGTGGTGACCACCGCGCTCGACTTTCCGACGTTGCCGTATCAGTGGCTCGCGCGCGACGTGGACGTGGTGCTGCTCGAATCCGCCGATGGGGTGTCGGTCGCGGTCGAGCAATTCGAGCGCGCAGTCAATGACCGGACGGCGCTGGTGGCGACCAGCCACGTGTACTTCACATCGGGCGCGATCCAGGATGTCGCCGCGATCGCGGCGGTGGCGCATCGTCAAGGCGCGCTCTGCCTGATCGACGGATACCAGGCCGCCGGCCAGATTCCGGTGGATGTGCCGGCGCTCGGAGTCGATTTCTACCTGACCGGCGGACTCAAGTGGCTGCTGGGCGGCAGCGGGATCACCGTGCTCTACGCGCGGCAGGACACGACCTCAGCAGTCATCCCGCACGCGACCGGATGGTTCGGCCACCGTGACCAGTTCGGTTTCGATCCCGCGCACTTCGAGCCGCACACCGACGCGCGGCGCTTCGAAACCGGCACGCCCGCGATCCTTTCCGTTCACGCGCAACTCGGCGGCCTCGACGTGATCGAGGCGGCGGGCAGTGGGGCGATCCGGGAGGCGACGGGCGCGCTCACCGAGACGCTGATCGAAGACGCCGCGGCGCGCGGTCTGCTCCCCAAGGTGGCCGGGACCGCGTCCGATCGGAGCGGGATCGTCATGCTGCCGCGCGATGACCCGCGCGCCGACGTGGCGCGCCTCGCCGCGGCCGGGATCATCGTCGATGCGCGGCCCGGCCACGTTCGCGTTTCACCCTACTTCTACAATGTCGCGGACGACCACCGCGCCCTGCTCGAGGTACTCCTGGATGCCTGACCGCAAGACCGCACCACCGCCGAGATCGTCGCGCAAGTCGCGGCCGACGGAGGACGAACAGCTGCTGAACGTGCCGGTGGCCGACGACGTATTGCGATTGCGCCGGACATCGGACTCGTGGCGGGTACTCAGCATCCAGGGAGAATTCGTCTGGGGTTTCGACAACCTGCAGGACGTCGCCGGCGGCGTCTCCTTCTTCGGATCCGCGCGCACCAAGCCCGCCGACCCGATGTACCAGGCTGCCGAGGAGACGGCGCGCCTCTTCGCCAAGGCCGGCGTGCCGGTGATCACCGGCGGCGGACCCGGGATCATGGAAGCCACCAACAAGGGGGCGTTCGAGGCGGGAGGACTTTCGATCGGCTGCAACATCGAACTTCCCCACGAACAGCGACCCAATCGCTACCTCTCCCGCTCGCTCGACTTCAAGTATTTCTTCGTCCGCAAGACGATGTTCGTCAAGTACGCGATCGGATTCGCCGTGTTCCCCGGAGGGTACGGCACGCTGGACGAACTGTTCGAGGCGCTCACGCTGATGCAGACCGACAAGTTGACCGATTTCCCGATCGTGCTGTTCGGGAAACGCTACTGGTCCGGGCTCATCGGCTGGATCACCGAGACCATGCTCGATGAGGGGATGATCAGCCGCGGTGACGAAAAGCTGATCACCGTCACCGACAGCCCGAAGACCGTGGTGCGCACGCTGCTCGAGAGCCGGAAACGCATCGGTATTTCCACCGTGGGATTCTGAACCGCGTGGTGAGCCGGCGCGACGTCCGTTGGCGGGCCGGATCGGCTCTCACGCTGCTGGCATTCATCAACCTGCTCAACTATCTCGACCGCAACATCATTTTCGCGCTGTTTGAATCGATCAAGCACGAACTGGTCCTCAACGACACGCAACTCGGCTGGCTCGGCGCCGCCTACATCCTGGTCTTCTCGGTGGCGGCGCTCCCGTTCGGCGTGATCGGCGATCTCAAGAACCGCAAGACCGTCATCGCCGCGGGGACGGCCCTCTTCAGCGCCTTCACGTCGATCGGCGGGCTGGTGCGCGGTTTCACCGAGCTCTTCATCTGCCGAGCCGCGGTCGGGATCGGCGAGGCGGCGTACGCTCCCGCGTCCACGTCGATGATTGCCGACTACTTCCCCGGGCGTCACCGCGCCTTCGCCATGGGTGTGCTCAACGCCGGGATTCCGATCGGCGGAGTGCTCGGCATCCTGCTGGGTGGCTACCTCGAAGGCCGGTACGGCTGGCGCGTAGCGTTCATGGCAGTCGGCATCCCCGGATTCATCTCGGCGGCCCTGGCGATGCGCCTGGTGGATCCGACGCGCCAGGAACAGCCGCACGCGTTGCGCTCGCTGGGGCACAAGCTCGGCATCGGTGCGATCGGCACCGTGCATCAGCTGTATCCGGTGCTGGTACTCACCGGAATCGGCTTGCTGGTCGCGGTGCTGCTGACGGGACGTTTCGGAACCGATGCGCCGAACGACACCATCGTGGTGGCCGTCGCGATCGGCGTGGGCGCGGTACTCACCATCTGGCGCTGGGTGCGGCTGGTCCACGCCGACCGCCGGGACGAAACGCCCTTCACGCCACAACTGGAGAACGCGGTCGAGGACCTGCTGCGCGCCGCGCGCACCGTGCTCCGCACACGGACCCTGGTGTTCATGTTCCTGAGCGGGGCCATGATATCATTTGGTACCAATGGCCTGGTGGGCTGGGGCCCCTCGTTCATGATGCGGAAGTACAGCCTGACCAGCGCCGCGGCGGCCGAACTGCTGGGAACGTGGGGCCTGGTCGCGGGCGTGGCAGGGACGCTGATCGGCGGGTGGATCGCCGACCGGCTGCTTCAGCTGACCGACAAGGGACGCGTGATCACCGTCGCCGCGGGATTCCTGATCGGAGGGCCACTGGCGATCTGGACGCTCACCCTCCACGACCTGCACAGCTTCGTCCCGGCATTCACGGTGGCGTTCTTCTTCCTGTCGTGGTACAACGGGCCGATCGCCGCGGTGATCTTCGACGTGGTGCCGGCGAGCATTGGGTCCACGGTGATGGGCGCCTATCTCCTCTTCATCCATCTGGCGGGAGACGCGATCGCGTTTCCGCTGATCGGGAGTCTGTCGGACCGGTTCTCGCTCGAACGCGCGATGATGCTGTTGCCGGTGGTCGCACTGGCGGGTGGCGTGGTGACGCTCGGGGCGTTGCCGACATTCGCGAAGGATGCGGCACGGGTAAAGCACAGGACTCGACCCGCCCCGGGTTGACGAGTACAATCCAGCATGCCAACCAACCGCGCATTCTCCCGCGTCCTTGCGGCCGCCGCCGCGGCGCAGCTACTCGCCCTGCCGCTCGCCGCGCAGCAATCCGACTCGCTTCCCGCCGACATGGCAGCCCGCGTGACCAACGCGGTGCACGACGTCATCGCGCGCACCGGCGTGCCCAGCGCATCGGTCGGGATCGTCATGAACGGCAGGATCGCGTACGTGCGCGCATTCGGCATGGCGCGGCTGGCGCCGCCGCTCCCGGCGAGGACGTCGATGCACTACGCCATCGGCTCGATCTCCAAGCAGTTCACGGTTGCCGCGGTGATGCTGCTGCAGCAGGAGGGGAAACTCTCGATCGACGATCCGGTGTCGAAGTGGCTGCCGGAAGTGACGCGGTCGAGCGAAGTCACGCTGCGCAACCTGATGTCGCATACGTCGGGCTACGAGGACTACGCGCCGCAGGACTACACCATCCCGGCGTGGACCAAGCCGATGACGGCCGAGAAGATCGTCCACGAGTGGGCCACCAAGCCGCTCGACTTCGATCCCGGGACGCAGTATCAGTACAGCAACACCAACTACAACATCGTCGGACTGATCGTCGAGAAGGTGAGCGGAGAGCCGTTCTGGAAGTTCCTCAAGCAGCGCGTCCTCGACCCCCTGGACCTGACCGGTGCGATCGATCTCGACACGCAACGTTCACTGCTCGAGCCGACGGGCTATTTCCGCCACGCCCTGGGGCCGCTGCGCCCCGCGCTGATGGAAGCACCGGGCTGGTATTTCGCCGATGGGGAGATCGGGATGCCGGTTGGCGATCTGCTCAAGTGGGATATCGCCGTGATGAACCAGTCCTTGCTGGCACCGGCGTCGTGGGCGGAGATGGAAACGCCAACAAGGCTCAAGGACGGCAAGACCAGCAACTACGGGCTCGGCTTCAGCCTCGGCACGTCGGATGGACACCGGCTGGTGGCGCACTCCGGCGAGGTCGGCGGCTTCGTCGCCGCCAACTACGTTCTTCCCGACGACAAGATCGCCGTCGCGGTGCTCACCAATCAGGAAGCGAGCCCTGCCGCCGGCCAGATCGGACGGAACATCCTCGGTATTCTCGCGGGACCGGCGCAGGCATCCGACAGAAGCACAACCGATGCGGTCGAGCTGGCCAGGCGGGTGCTCGGTGATCTTCAGCGCGGCGTCATCGATCGTTCGCTCTTCACGGCGAACGGCAACTTCTATTTCGATCGCACCGGGATCGCGGACTACCATACATCGCTTGCGCCGCTCGGCGCGATCCGCAGCGTGACCGAGACCGCGAATTTCCCGCGCGGCGGAATGACCTACCGGGGCTTTGCCGTGAAATTCGCCAGCGGCAAGACGGTCAACCTCTCCACGTTCACCGTTCCCAACGGGAAGATCGAGCAATTCCTGGTCGAGCCCGGGAACTGATCGGACACTGCGCCGCGTCGTGGCGACGAAGGCCGTCGGTGCATGCCGGGATTACCCGGACGTCACCCGGCTTCTCTCTCACCGGAGCGGCCGATGTTCGCCCACGACAAGCCATTCAGCAGCTTTGCCGTCAACGATATCGCGAAGGCGAAGGACTTCTACGGCAGGACCCTCGAGCTCGACGTCGACGAACGTCACGGCATGCTGGAACTGGGATCCGACGGCAGCAAGGTCCTGGTCTATCCCAAGCCCAATCACGTCCCGGCGACGTTCACGGTCCTGAACCTTCCCGTTGACGACGTCGACAAGGCGGTCGATGAACTCGGGCGCCGGGGTGTCAGGTTCGAGCACTACAACGAGGGCGGAATCAAGACCGATGCCAAGGGCATCTCACGAGGCAACGGGCCCACGATTGCCTGGT
>JBOHRY010000210.1:0-3588 GCA_050732955.1 Gemmatimonadales bacterium
GCGAATACCGGCGGCCGCGGAGCGGGAAGCGGCGGCCGGGGCGGCCGGGGCGGCGGACGGGGAGTCGAAGCCGCCAACGATTCCGCTCGACCGGCGCCGAGCCCGGGATTGTATCAGGCGAAGTTTCGTAGTGGCTACACGCTCGCGGTCATGGTCGCCGATGTCGCGCGCGGGTCGGTGCGCGAAGCCTGGCACAACGCCGCTGACGAGAAAACCTTCGTCAACATCAATTCGCTGCGCTGGGCAGGCGATCGCCTGATCTTTCCGCTCGCGGCACCGAACGACGAATGGGAGCGCTACTACGCGCTGGCACCCGGCGATTCCGCGGCGGTACCAGTCATGCTCACCACCACGAACGGGCTGATCGAGGACGCGACCTCCGCCGCACTCTCCGCCGATGGCCGCACCCTCTATTACTGCACCAACGCGAACGACATCGAACGCCGCCACATCTGGGCGGTTCCGACCGCAGGCGGTACGCCACGCCAGATATCAACTGGTGAGGGAATCGAGACCTATCCCGCGCCGCTCGCCTCGGGCAGGACAATCGCCGTGCTCTATGCCGATGCGCTGCGGCCGCAATCACTGGGGCTGGTGCCGGCGAGTGGCGGCACCGCGAAAATCATCACGTCGCTGCCCCGCGATTTCCCGATGGCGGCGGAAGTCGTGCCAGAAGTCGTGACGTATCACGCCCCCGACGGTCTCGAGATCCACGCGCAGCTCTTTCGACCCCGGGATCTCAAGCCGGGCGAACGACGCCCCACGATGATCTTCGTGCACGGCGGTCCGCAGCGGCAGATGATGCCGGGGTACCACTACATGCAGTTCTATCACTGGGCCTACGCGGTCAATCAGTGGCTCGCGAGCAAGGGCTACGTGGTGATGTCGATCAACTACCGCAGCGGGATCGGTTACGGACGGAAGTTCCGCACGGCGCCCAACACGTATTTCCGCGGCAACTCGGAGTACCAGGACGTCACCGCTGGTGCGGCCTATCTCATGTCGCGGCCCGACGTGGATTCCAGGCACATCGGCATCTGGGGGCTTTCCTACGGCGGATTGCTCACGTCGCAGGCGCTGGCGCGGAACTCGGACATCTTCGTGGCCGGCGCCGATCTCGCCGGCGTGCACGTCTCCGGCAATTCGCTCGATACCAGCGCCGTGACGTACCGGTCCTCCACGATCTCCGCGATCGACACCTGGAAGTCGCCGGTTTTCCTGGTACAGGGCGACGACGACCGGAACGTGGACTTCGCGCAGATGGTCGGCCTGGTGCAGCTGCTGCGCGCGCGCGACATCTACTACGAGCTCACCGTGATTCCCGACGACGTGCATGAATCGCTGGTCCACAGCCGCTGGATCGATGTCTGGACGCGCATGGGCGCATTTCTCGACCGGTTTGTCTGGAAGGGCGAAACGCCGCCCCACGCGGCGGAGGCCAACCGGTGAACGTGGTTCTCCTGCTCCTCTTCGTTGGCAGCGGCGCCGCGGCGCTGATCTACGAGATCGTCTGGTTCCAGATGCTCTCGCTCCTGGTCGGATCCTCCGCGATCTCGCTCGGCGTGATCCTGAGCACGTTCATGGGCGGGATGTGCCTGGGTTCGCTCCTGCTCCCCAGATACGTCAAGTCGACCGCGCATCCGCTCAGGGTATACGCCGCACTCGAGGCGGGGATCGCTGCTTGCGCGCTGGCAATTCTCCTGGTACTGCCGAACGCCGGCGGATTCTACGCGGTGATCGGCAGCAGTGGATTCGCGGGATTGCTGATCAGCGGGGTGTTCTCCGGCGTCTGCCTGCTGGTGCCGACCATGCTCATGGGTGCCACCCTTCCCGCAGTCGCGCGCTGGGTGGAAACGACGCCGCGCGGCGTTGCGTGGCTCGGGTTTTTCTATGGCGGCAACATCACCGGTGCCGTGGGCGGATGCTTGCTGGCGGGGTTCTATCTGTTGAATACGCACAACGTCGCGTACGCGACGCTGGTCGGCGTCGCCATCAACGTGTTCGTGGCCCTTGCCGGGCTGATCCTGTCCCGGTTGACACCGGGGTCTGTCCCGGTGGACGCGTCGCTCGTGTCTCCGGCGGTAGAGCGGGCAGGACTCTCCTGGGTGTACCTCGCCATCGGCCTGTCCGGGGCTACGGCGCTCGGCGCGGAAGTGCTGTGGACCCGGCTGCTGTCACTCCTGCTGGGTGCCACGGTATACACCTTCTCCCTGATCCTCGCTGCGATTCTTGTGGGCCTGGGTATCGGGAGCAGTCTCGGCGCGTTCATCGGCCGTTCGACGCCAGATCCGCGGCGGGCGCTTGGTCGCTGCCAATTGGGGCTGATGCTGGCCATTGCGTGGGGCGCGCATCTCGCGGTCGATCGGCTGCCGTACTGGCCGATCAATCCGCTGCTCGCCGCCAGTTCGCAATCGTTGTTCGAGATCGATTTCTTCCGCTGTCTCGCGGTGGTGCTGCCCGCGGCGATTCTCTGGGGTGCGAGTTTTCCCCTCGCCCTGGCCGCGGCTGCGACGCGCACCGGCGATCCCGCGCGCCTGGTCGGACGAGTCTACGCCGCGAATACCGTCGGCGGTATCGCCGGCGCCGTGATCGCGAGCCTGCTCCTCCTCCCGGTCGTCGGAACGCAAGGGGGCCAGCGGGTGCTCATCGTCGCGGCGGGTCTCGCGGCGCTCGCCGTATTCATGCAGCCGGCCGAGTTGGCAGGTAAACGTCGCCGGACCGTGAACCGATCGCGCCTGGCGTACGCGACGGCCCTGATCGCCGTCGTGGCCATTGGTGCGGGGCTGATGGTTCATCGGCCATCGGGCTTGATGGTCGGCTACGGACGGCTCTCGGCGGTGTGGGCGGGACACACCGGAGAATTCATCTACGTCGGCGAGGGGATGAACTCGTCGATGGCCGTCTCGCGCACCAGCGACGGCATCCTCAACTACCACAATGCCGGCAAAGTGCAGGCCTCGAGCGAACCGCAGGACATGCGCCTCCAGCGGATGCTGGGTCACCTCACGACGCTGGTGCCGGCCCACGCCCGGAACGTCCTGGTCATCGGCTGCGGCGCCGGGGTCACGGCCGGCGCCGTGAGCATATCCCCGGACGTCGAGAGCGAGACCATCGCCGAAATCGAGCCGCTGGTGCCGCGAGTCGTGTCGCGGTACTTCGGCCAGCACAACTACAATGTGGTGGACAACCCCAAGGTGCACGTCCATATCGATGACGCACGCCACTTCCTGATGACGACCAGCCAGAAGTTCGACGCGATCACCTCCGATCCGTTCGATCCCTGGGTCAAGGGAGCGGCGACACTCTATACCCGGGAATTTTTCGAGTTGGCCAGGAAGCACCTCAATCCGGGCGGTGTCGTGACGGTGTTCGTCCAGTTGTACGAAAGCGGTGAGCCGGCGGTGAAGAGCGAAATGGCGACGTTCTTCGAGGCGTTTCCGAATGCGATCGTGTGGGGCAACACGAATAACGGCGAAGGGTACGATATGGTACTGATGGGGCAGGTCGATCCCACCCGGATCAACCTGGATTCGATGGACGCGAAGCTGGCGAGTCCGCGCTACGCGCAGGTCGCCCAGTCACTTCGGG
>JBOHRY010000211.1:0-7515 GCA_050732955.1 Gemmatimonadales bacterium
GTCTCGTTGCGCCTGGCGATGTACCTCGCCGCCCAGCCCGCGACGCGTACCGCTGGGATCGATCGACTTCGCTACGGTTTCAAGGATCGTCTCGAGTATCTGCCGATCGTTCAGTACGATCTCGCCAAGGCGTACGAAGCCGCCGGCGACCGCGCCGACGCGATCGCGTCATTTGGTCAATTCGTTCGACTCTGGGATCATCCGGACTCGAACTTCATGCCGCGGGTCCTCGACGCGAGGAACGCCTTGCAGCGGCTCACCGGTGAAGGATCCAGGCAATGAGCGACACCACTCGTCCAGATGCCGCTGTGATGCGCGCTGTAGCGAGGAAGCTGGCGGACGAGCTGGCCGAGGGATGGAGCAAGGGCCGGCCCGACCTGATCGCAGGAGTGTTTGCCGATCAGGCCGTGTTCGTCGAGACGCCGTTCTCGACGCCGATCACCGGCGCCGACGCTATCCGCCAGTGGGCGGGGGACATTCCATATTATCAGTCCGAAGCAACTTTTTCGATCGGCGAAGTGTTTGTTGCAGGGCCGTGGTTCTCAGCTGAGTTCAAGCTGGTGTTCCGACGGCGGACCACCGGCGAATGGGTCGACGCTCGCGGGGCGTTGTTCGCTGAGACGGACGGAGACAGGATCACCGAGTTGCGGATGTACTGGCACCGATGGAACGGCGGCCGGGACACTTCCCTATCCTGACCCGACATTCCGTCGCCGGTGTCCCTCCAGCCGGACACCGGCCCGCTGGCCGATAGCGTAAGTCATTGATCGACAACATCATGGCGCTGGCACGGAACTGGATACCATACTACCAATGATGTGTCTCGTTTCGTCACCGGCAGCCTGTCCGGAGGTCCTATGCTGAGCTTGCTTGCGACACTTCTGGTCGCCGCACCCCCCCACGATTCCTCTTTGGTGCGTACGGTCACTGCTGCCGCGCCTGCCATCCAGATCACTCTCAACGATGGCGGCGATTTCGCCCCAGGCGGTCGCGTCAAAGTTCAGGTCCAGACCAACGACGACGGGTACCTGGTGGTTTTTCGCGTCGATGGCGACGGCCAGATCCGCGTGATCTTTCCGCTCGATCCGGATGGCGATGCCTTCATCCGCGGCGCCAAGGCCTACGAGCTGCAGGGCCGCGGTGACCACGAATCATTCTTCGCCGATAACCAGGCGGGCAGTGGATTGGTCTACGCGGCCATTTCCCGCTCCCCACTGGTCTTCACCGATTATTCCGCGAACGGTCACTGGGACTATCAGTCGCTGCGCCTTCCCGATTCGAGCAGCGACGCCGAAAACGATCTCACTACCATCGTTTCGCAGATGACCAATCACACCCGCTTCGACTACGACGCGGTTGGATATCGGGTGCAGGAGATCGGCACGGTTGCCTCCCTGGGCGGTGGCGGCTATTACCCCGGCTACTACGATCCTTACTACGATCCGAGCTGGCGCTGCCTTGGCTGTGGCTGGGGATATCCCGGTGACATCGGCATCGGCCTCAACTTCGGCTACTCGCCGTATTGGGATCCGTTCCTCTTTTCGCCCTGGGGCTACAACAGTTACTACGGATTCAACCGCGGCTTCGGAGGCTTTGGCGGCGGGTCCTTCTTCCCGGGCGTCTTCCCGGTTGGGCGTCCGCTGCGGCCGCTCCCACCGGGCACTCGCCCGCGCCCGCGGCCCCCATTTGTCGGGCATGAGGGAATCCGTGGCAATGGAAGTCCGGCGCCATCGGGTGGAGTGGGACGTCCGCGTCCGTCGGGAGAGAACAACGGCGCGCCGCTGTCAGCGCGACCTGCACCGTCTTCACGCTCGGGTGGTGAGGTCGGAACTCGCGCCCGTCCGCGGCCGATGGATATGACGGTAACGCGGAGGCCGATGCCTTATGCCCGGCCGACATTCCGCGAGCCGGTTGAAGGCAGGGAACCGTCGGCGCGCTACGATCGTCCCTCTGGTCCTCCCATTCAGGCCCGGCCGGTATACCGCGAACCGCCGCACGTCGATCGCGCACCGCCGCCGTCACAGCGCTCAGCGCCGTCGTCGCGCTCGGCACCGTCGGCACGGTCGGCGCCGAGTCGGGGTGGGGGCGGAGGCCACGGTCGGCCGAGATAGAGGCACGATCCCGCGGACAACATCGACGCGGGAACTTTGCAGGACGCAGGAGATCGGTCACCCTCCCCCCTGAGGTGCCGGTCTCCTGCTTATTTGCGGTGTTCTCTCGCGTACGCCGTGGCGAATTCGAGCACTTCAGCGCTTCGCAGACCGGCCGTCATCGCGGCGGCAACCGCGGATTCCTCGCTCATACCTTCGTCAAGCACCAGGTAAGCGATCAGTGGTCCGCCGGTGCGATTGGCGCTGTTGCAGTGCAGCAGCGTCGGCGTGCCCTTTGCCGCGCGCAGTGCAGCGAGCACGCGTTCCATCGCCGCGTCACTGAGGGCGCCGAATATCATCGGTGCGTTGACGTATTGCATGCCGAGCGCGGTAACGACGCTCGGTTCGTCGATCTCGCGCGGTTCCATCGAGTCGCGGATGTCGATCACGGTGCTGACGCCGGCGTCATGAAGCTCGGCGAGTGCGGTGGCAGTCGGCTGCCCCGTCACGACCAGCCAGGGTAACGGCGACGACGCGTTCGTGATTTCCCGTGCGGCATGCAGCAGCGACATTCGTGGCTCCTCTCGCGCGTGTATTTTACATCATGGCGTCCCTCACCGTCGCACTCTGCCAATTCCGGCCGACTAAGGGCGCGCCTGCCGCCAATTTCGACTCGATCGAGCGGGTATTCCGAAGCGTCGCCGATGCCGATCCCTCACCCGACGTACTGGTCTTTCCCGAAGCGATGCTGACCGGCTACTTCCTCGAGGGCGGCGTGCGTGAGCACGCATTGACCGCTGGCGAGGTATTCGCCGAGTTGGCCAGTCGGCACGCGCGAAGCGGAGCACCTCCGCTCGAGGTCTGCGTCGGCTGCTACGAGCTCGCCGAGGATCGTCTCTTCAACGCCGCGATCTGGCTGGCCCTGGGCGGCAGCGACGCCGGGATCAGGCATGTGCATCACAAGGTTTTCCTGCCCACGTACGGCGTGTTCGACGAAGAACGCTTCGTCGAGCCGGGGCGCGAAGTGCGCGCCTTTGACACTCGTTTCGGCCGCGCCGCGATGCTGGTGTGTGAAGACGCC
This sequence comes from Gemmatimonadales bacterium, assembly GCA_050732955.1. GTDB lineage: Bacteria > Gemmatimonadota > Gemmatimonadetes > Gemmatimonadales > GWC2-71-9 > Palsa-1233. The sequence goes on from JBOHRY010000211.1 coordinate 3,172, forward strand.
TGGCATTCGCTCAGCGGTACGATCGCCGCGGTGGATGGGGCACAGCTGATCGCGGTAATCGCGGCGAGTCCCGCTCGCGGCCTGGTTCCCGACCCGACCCATCCGGGGCAACCGACTTCGCTGGCCCGATGGGATCGCCTGGCGCAGGACATGGCTGGCGAACACGGCGTCTATGTTGCGCTGACGCAGCTGGTAGGATTCGAAGGCGGCAAGGGATTTCCCGGTGGTTCGGTCGTCGTCGCCCCCAACGGAGAAATCATCGCGCGCGCGCCCCTCTTCGAGGATGCCATGCTGCCGGTGCGCGTCGATCTGGACGAGATTGCACGGGTGCGTGCCGCGACGCCACTCCTCTCCGACCTGGAATTGAAGCTGCCGCACCTGCTCGAGGCGCTGCACGCGCGCCGGCGCGAACGCGCGGACGGCGATTCGGGTCGCGGGTCATGGGTCGCGGAAGATGCCGGCGCGACCGAAGCTGGTCGTGTCAGCATTGGATCGAACACTCGCACCAAGCCGCCATCGCTCGAGATTGACGTTGGGTTGACGCAGCGCTGGTTGGTCGAGTTCCTCCGCGACGAAGTGGTACGTCGTCGGCGATTCGCGCGCGTTGTCATCGGTGTGTCGGGCGGGATCGACAGCGCGGTCGTTGCGTGGCTCGCGGTGCAGGCGCTCGGTCGCGAGAATGTTGTCGCAGTCCGGATGCCATACCGCACGTCCAGTCCCGACGCGGCTGCGCATGCCCGCCTGGTTACCACGGCGCTGGGCGTCGAAGAACGCACCGTCGATATCAGCGCCGCGGTCGACGGCTACGAAAAAGCGTCCGGCCTGCCGTCCACACCGGCGAGACTCGGCAACGTGATGGCTCGCGTCAGGATGCTCACGCTCTTCGACCTGGGAGCGGCACTGGATGCGATTCCGCTGGGCACCGGCAACAAGAGCGAGCGGCTGCTCGGCTACTTCACCTGGCACGCCGACGACGCACCGCCGGTCAATCCGATCGGCGACTTGTTCAAGACCCAGGTGCGTGCTCTCGCGGCGCATCTCGGCGTGCCGGCCAAGATCATCGAGAAGCCCGCGACGGCCGACCTGATCGTTGGACAGACCGACGAGGGCGATTTCGGCATCACCTACCAGCGCGCCGATCCGATTCTCGAGCTGCTGCTTCATGGACATCGCGACGAAGCGATCGCGGCGGCGGGCTTTACGCTGGAAGAAATCGCCATCGTGCGCCAGCGGCTGGACCGCACGCACTGGAAACGGCGCCTGCCGAGTGTGGCGATGGTGTCGCAGACCGCGATCGGGGAGTACTACCTGAGGCCGGTGGATTACTAGGAGATGATCGTGAGCCGTGACTCGTGAAGGAGCCCATGCCGCACCTCCCGGAATCTCGCGCGATGTCGTATTCCCGCGGCGAGATCTCGACGCTGGTGATGCCGCACATGTCCAATGTCATCGGCGACCTCTTCGGCGGCAACCTGATGGCCCTCGTCGATCAGGCGGCGGCCATTGCGGCGATCCGGCATTGCGGCGGTCGCGCGGTGACGGCATCGATCCACCAGGTCGATTTCCGCGAGAGAATACCGATCGGTTCGCTGGTGACCTGCCGTGCGACGGTGGACTACGTCGGCAACTCGTCGATGGACATCACCGTGGAGGTCTACTCGGAAACGCCCGCCACCGGCGAGCGGCTCAACACGCACACGGCGCACGTCGTGTTCGTGGCGATCGATGCCGACGGACGACCGGTGCGGGTGCCGAGACTGGTGCCGGCGACCGAAGATGAAAAGGCGCGCTACGCTGCGGCGGCGGAGTACCGCAAGGAGCACACGAAATCTTCCCGCAACCGCGCCGGCTGACGATTGTCGTCGCCGAAGGTGGTAATGGTGCTCGGTGGCGGCGGTGCCAAGACGGCCGCGCATCTCGGTGCAGCCCGCGCGCTTCGTCAGGCCGGTATCGTGCCGATCCACTGGATCGGAACCTCGATGGGAGCGGTGATGGCCGCGGCACTTGCTGGCGGTAGCGATCCCGAGGCGATCCTTGAACAGGTCGTCGCAATCCGGCGCAACGACGTGTTGCGCACCGACTGGACCGCGCTGGTGCGTGGCATCTGGGCGCGCGCCCTGTTCCGTACATCGCCGATCCGGAAGCTGATTGAGCGCCTCGTTCCGGCCCGCGACTTCGCGTCACTGGCAACTCCGTGCACCGTCACCGCAGTCGAGGTCGATACCGGGCGCGAGATCGCGTTCGGCGCGGGAGGTGAGGCGGCGCCAATCGTTGACGCGCTCATGGCAGCCTGTGCGCTCCCGCCATATTTTCCGCCGATGCAGGTCAACGGTCGCGCATTCTACGACGGCGGACTGCGCGCCGCCGTGCCGATCGAGCGAGCGGCCGGGATCGATTGCACCTTTGTCGTCGCGATCCACACCGCGCCCGGTTTCGACGAGAAGGGGCCGGCCGTCGAGGTGCCACCGCCGCTGGTGGCGGCGTCCGACACCGCGCTCGGCTGGTCGATCGCGGGGTCGGTCGAGCTCCAGCATGATGCGTGGAACCGGATCCCGGGTCGGCCGCCGCTGATCTGGTTGCGACCGGTCACCGATCGCGGTGCGATGTTTGCAGCGGATCGGACGGCGCGATATGCCGAGGCGGGTTTCCGTGCGATGCGGCAGGCGCTCGAGGAGATGAAATGACCGAGACCATGGTGCTACACTTCACGATCGAACAGGCGAACGGGACGCTGCCGCTGGTGCGTCGCATCGTGAGCGACCTGCTGGCGCTGCACCCGCGCTGGCGCGCCGCCGTGGTGGCGTTCGAATCCGAGCAGGCGGCGGTCACCGCGCTCGGCGAAACGGAGGCTGCGCGCCTCGCACGTCTTGCCGCCGGACAGCTCGCTGGAGAGATCGAATCCTGTCTGGAGGAACTCGAGCAGGTCGGCTGTGTCTTCAAGGGATTCGACGCCGGGCTGGTGGATTTCCCGTCGCTGCTGGACGGCCGGGAGGTCTACCTCTGCTGGCAGTACGATGAACCGCGGGTCGAGCACTGGCACGAGATCGACGGTGGATTCGCCGGCCGCCAGCCACTCGATCCGTTTCACTTTCCGGCGGAACAGACATGAACGGGTTCTGGCACTTCGTTCATTATCTCGCGTTCACCGCATGGATCGGCGGTGGTCTCGCCGCCATGGCGGTCGGCGTCAGCATGAAGCGGATTGATCGCTCGCTCTGGGGCGCGGTGGTGGACGGCCAGGCGGCCATCTACCGCGCGCTGGTGGGGCCGGGCGCCATCGTGGTGGTGCTTTCGGGCATCATCATGACGTTGCGTCTGTACAACGGTATGGCCGGTAACCAGACCGACCAGTGGCTCGGTGTGATGCAGGGGGCCGGCATCATCGGAGCCCTCGTGACATTGCTCGGCGCGATGCCGGCGGCGCTCAAGCTCTCGCGGCTCGAACCGCTCGGTCCGCAAGCAGCGGCGTTCGACGCACTGCGCAAACGGCTCGCGATCATGGCCTCGATCGGCGGCACGCTGGGACTCATCGCCCTGTTCGCCGGCGCCTTCTACCACCGCACATGACCCTCTCCCGCCGCGACCTGATCAGGTTCGCGGCGACGATCCCGGCATTCTCCAGCGTCGCTCGCGGCGTGTGGCCGATCGCGTCGCATGACGCGTTGCCGCGCCGACCGTCGCCCGACGACGAAGCTGCGTGGGAACGGATCAAGCGCGAGTTCGTGATCGACGGGCTGCACCTCAACACCGGGACGATCGGAGCGTGTCCGCTTCCGGTTCTCGACGCCACGATCGAGCACCTGCGCGCCTTCGAGCGCATCATCGGCCAGGAAGCGATCGACTATCCGGCGTTCAAGCAGGAACTCGAGACATTCATCGGTGCTTGGCCCGGCAGCGTCGCGATACTGCGCAACACCACGGAAGCGATGAACAACGCCGCCGCCGGTCTCGATCTCGCGCCAGGCGACGAAGTTCTCTCCACCACCCACGAGCACATCGGCGGCCGCTGCTGCTGGGAAATGCTGGCGCGCCGGCGCGGCGTTGTCTACCGGATGTTTACGCCGCCGCTCAATCCCGCCGACGAAGACGAACTCGTGGCCGCCTGGCAGGCGCAAGTCACGCCGCGCACTCGGGTACTGTCGATCTCGCACGTGCTGTTCAGCACCGGGATGCTGCAGCCGGTGCAAGCCCTGGTGCAATGGGCTCGGTCGCGAGGCCTCGTGACTGTCATCGACGGTGCGCATCCGCCGGGCATGCTGGTGACCAACGTTCAGGAGATCGACGCTGACTTCTACGCTACCTCACCGCACAAGTGGCTGCTCGCCCCGCCCGGCGTGGGGCTCC
>JBOHRY010000212.1:0-7780 GCA_050732955.1 Gemmatimonadales bacterium
GGGAATATCATCGCCGACGAAGGCCCCCTCATCCCAGCCAATGCCCCGCGACAACAGGAGCGAGTCGAGCGCACCACATTTCTGCTCGGGAGGAACGACGAGCACACGATCCACGCCGAGTTCCTTCGCCCGCAACCGCGTTGATGCCGACTCCCGCCCGGTCACCCACGCGACATCGATCTCCGCCTTCTGCAACAGGCGAATCCCCAGACCGTCCTGGATGTCGAATCGCTTGAATTCGGTGGTGACACCGTCGAGCTCGCCAAGCCAGGTGTCGTTGGCGGTCAGCACGCCGTCGACGTCCAGACCGACGAGACGGATCCGGCGCGCCAGGTCGGCGTCAAACACCGACGTGCTCGCGCGCGGCATGCCATACCGCGAGAGTCCGTTCGATCAGGCTCTCGAGCCGGTCGAGCGGCCATTGTGTCGCGGCGTCGGAGAGAGCCCGGGACGGGTCGGGGTGGGTTTCCACGAAGAAACCATCCGCTCCCGCTGCCGCGGCCGCCGCGAGCAGCGCCGGCACGTGCTCGCGTTGACCGTCGCTGGAACCCCCGGCTCCACGCCCTGGCTGCTGCACGCTATGGGTCGCGTCGTAGATCACGGGACCGCCGGTCGCTTCGCGCAACAGGGACAGGTTGCGAAAGTCGACCACCAGGTCGCCGTAGCCGAAGAACGTTCCCCGCTCGGTCACTGCGACCTCGTGCGATCCGCCTTGCCGCACCTTCGCCACCGCGCCCGCCATCGCCGCCGGCGGCAGCCATTGCCCCTTCTTGATGTTGACCGGTTTGCCGCTCCGTCCGGCCGCAACCAGCAAGTCCGTCTGCCGGCACAGGAATGCCGGGATCTGGATCACATCGACGACATCGGCAACCGCGGCGACCTGCGCCGTCTCATGCACATCAGTGAGCAGCGGCAATCCGGTTGCCGCGCGGACCCGTTCGAGCGCCCGCAAGCCGGCATCCAGTCCCGGCCCCCTCGGCGCATCACCGCGCGCACGATTCGCCTTGTCGAACGATGCCTTGAAGCAGACCGCGATGTCCTGGCGCAGTCCGAGGCCGGCGAGCTGCTCCGCGACGCGCAGCATGATCTCGTCATCCTCGACCATGCACGGGCCTGCGATGAGCATCGGGCCCGGTGCGAACCGCCATGGCTTCACGAAGCGGTTCCCGCCGCGGCCGTGGTCGGAATCGAATCGGCGGATCCGCCCGCGCGATGCTGCAGCGCCGCTCCGATGAATGCCACGAAGAGCGGATGCGGTCGGGTCGGCCGCGACTTGAGCTCCGGATGAAACTGGCAGCCCAGAAACCAGGGATGATTCGGCAGTTCGATCATCTCGACCAGTCCGCCATCCGGCGACTGGCCGGAGAGTCGCATGCCGTGTTCCGCCAGCACGTCGCGGTAGGCGTTGTTGACCTCCCAGCGATGGCGATGCCGCTCCGAAATCTCCTTGGTGCCGTAGGCCTGCGCCGCCTTGCTGTTCTCGCGCAGCCGTGCCGTATACGCCCCGAGCCGCATGGTGCCACCCAGGTCCTGCACGTCGCGCTGCGATGCCATCAGCGCGATAACCGGGTCCGGGCAGTCGGGTGCAAACTCCGTGGACGAGGTGCTTTTCATTCCGCAGACGTCGCGCGCGAATTCGATGATCGCGACCTGCAAGCCGAGGCAGATGCCGAAGAAAGGCAGTTCATTCTCGCGCGCGTACTGGATCGCGCCGATCATCCCGTCGATGCCGCGCTCGCCGAATCCGCCGGGAACCAGCAGCCCGTCGTAACCCGCCAGGAGGTGCGCCGCCGGCTCCTCGTCGAACCGGTCGCTCGACATCCAGGTGACATCGACGCCGGCGTCGTGCGAAATCCCGCCGTGAAGCAGCGCTTCCCCCACCGACTTGTAGGCATCCGACAGATCGGTGTACTTGCCGACGACCGCGATGCGAACCCGCGAACGCGGCCGGAGGATGCGTTCCACCATCGCGGACCACCTGGAAAGATCCGGCTGGCGCGTCTCGAGCCTCAGCCGCGCACAGATCTCGCGATCGAAACCCTGCTCGAAGAACCGCAGCGGCAACTCGTAGATGCTCTTGACGTCGGGGCTCTCGATGACGCCGGTAAAGTCGACGTTGCAGAACAACGCGATCTTGCGCTTGATCTCGGCGCCGAGGGGGCGCTCGCTGCGGCAGATGAGCATGTCGGGCTGGATCCCGACTTGCATCAGGTCGCGGACGGAATGCTGCGTCGGCTTGGTCTTGAGTTCGCCGGCGGCGGCGATCCATGGCACCAGGGTCAGGTGGATGAACACTGCGTTCTCCCGACCGACATCCTGCCGGAACTGGCGGATCGCCTCGAGAAACGGCAGTGATTCGATGTCGCCGACGGTACCGCCGATTTCGGCGATCACCACGTCGTGCCCTGGCGCCGAGCGCCGCAGCGCCGACTTGATCTCGTCGGTGATGTGCGGGATCACCTGCACCGTTCCACCACTGTACTCGCCGCGCCGCTCCTTGCTGATCACCGTCTGATACACCCGTCCGGTCGTCACGTTGTTCTGCTGGGCCAGCGACCGATCGATGAAGCGCTCATAATGCCCGAGATCGAGATCGGTTTCCGCACCGTCGTCGGTGACGTACACCTCGCCGTGCTGGAACGGCGACATCGTGCCGGGATCGACGTTGATGTATGGATCGAACTTGATCATCGTGACCGAGAGGCCGCGCTCGACCAGGAGCCGGCCGAGCGATGCCGCCGCGATCCCTTTGCCGAGCGACGACACGACGCCGCCGGTGACGAAGATGAATTTGGTGGTGCGGGCCGGAGCGCTCATGAGGATACCTCCGCGAGGTCACGCCACCGCGCTTCGGCGGCGGCAAGGTCGTCCGGGGTGTCGATGCCTGGGGGAACGGGTGCGTCGAGGAGGGCGACGCCGATGTCATAGCCAGCGGCCAGCGCGCGTAGCTGTTCCAGGCGCTCGCTGCGCTCCAGCTCACCGACCGGAAGCCGGGTCAGTTCGAACAAGACATCGGCCCGATATGCATAGACGCCTAGGTGTTGCCACCATCTCGAACGCGCCAGATCGGCCGGATCGCGCAGGTACGGGATCGCCGCACGCGAGAAGTAGAGCGCCTTTCCGCGCGCATCACACACCACCTTCACCCGTGCTGGATCGTCTCGCAACGCCGGGTCGAGCGGCGCCGCTGCCGTACCGATCGGGTGGCCCGCGAGCACGCGTCCGACGGCACCCGTGACGGCCTCGGCCGGAAGAAACGGCTCATCGCCCTGAAAGTTCACTACCACGTCGTATCGGTCGAATCCGGGCATGCCGGCAACTTCGGCGACCCGGTCGGTGCCGCTCTCATGGTCGCGGCGGGTCAGGATGGTTTCGACGTGCCAACCGGCGACCGCGACTGCGACCTCTGGTGCGTCGGTCGCGAGCACCAGCCGATCGATCCCGGGAACCTCGCGGGCGCGCTCGATCACGCGGGCCACTAGTGGCGCCCCGCCGAGCGGCTGGAGCGGTTTGGTCTGGAGTCGCGTGGAGCCGACGCGGGCGGGTACCACGAGCAGGACGGGCACGATGCAAACTATCTGGTGGGTGGCACGCTGTCAAAATGCGTGCCGCAGTCGCGGTGGGGTGCCTAAACCCTTGACAAATAACCGATTACAATGTGCTAGCTCGATCCAATCCCGGCCAATCCCAGAAAGTTGACCAGCAGCCGCTTCCCCGCGGTAGTACCGACTGATTCCGGATGGAACTGCACCCCCCAGACCGGAGCGCTCCGGTGCCGCAGCGCCATGATTTCCGCGCCCGGCGCCCGGTCCGCCGACCACGCGGTGATGGCCAGCTCCGACGGCAGGTTCTCCGGCGCCACAATCAGCGAGTGGTAGCGCATTGCAGTGACCGGCGAGGGGATTCCGGCGAAGAGCTCGCTGCCGTCATGCACCACGTCGGTCGTCTTGCCATGCATCTGGCGGTTGGCGCGCACGACGTCACCGCCGAAGGCCTCGGCAATCGCCTGATGGCCGAGGCAGACGCCAAGGACCGGGATCCGCTCGGAGGCAGCGGATCGGATCAGTTCGACTGCGATCCCTGCCTCACCTGGCGTACACGGACCAGGAGAAATGACGATCGCGTCCGGCTTCCGGGCCAGCGCCTCTGCCACAGAAATGCGATCGTTCCGCGCAACCGACGGATCGGCGCCCAATTCTCCGAGATACTGGACCAGGTTGAAGGTGAACGAGTCGTAGTTGTCGAGAACCAGGAGCATGCCCGTTACGCTCGGGGATGGAATCGCTGATGCATGGTTCGAAGGTAGTCGCGGTCCACATGAGTGTAGATCTGCGTGGTCGAAAGATCAGCGTGGCCCAGCATCTCCTGCACCGCCCTCAGGTCAGCCCCACCTTCCAGCAGGTGAGTCGCAAAGGAGTGTCGCAGCGTATGTGGCGTGACACGCTTGCCGATGCCTGCATCGCGGGTCCGGCGCTTCACGATTCCCCACGCCCCGACTCGGGAAAGCGGTTCGCCCCGAGCGTTGAGAAGCAGTCGCCCCTTGGAAGCACCGCGGTCGAGCGTCGGGCGGATGGTGTGCAGGTAGACTGACACAGCGGATACAACCGCGCGTCCGATCGGCACCAGCCGTTCCTTGCGGCCCTTTCCGAACGCTCGCACCAATCCGTCCTGCAACAGCACGTCCCCGACCGCGAGATCGCACAGCTCCGACACGCGCAGCCCCGCCCCGTACGCGAGTTCGAGCAGAACCCGGTCACGCCACGCCAGCGGCTCCTCGACGCGCGGCGCTTCGAGAATCCGGTTCACTTCGGCTTCGGAAAGGACATCCGGCAGCGTTCGCCAGCGCTTCGGTGTTTCCAGGCGATCGCTCGGATCCCGCTCGACCAGTCCCTCGTCCACCAGAAACCGGAACCAGGTGCGAATCGCCGATATGCTGCGACGGATCGTTGCGCCACTCAGTCCAAGGTCCTTGAGCAGGAAGACAAAGTCGCGCAGCACGGTCGGCGTAATGCCGCCCGCGTCGCGGACGCCCTTGCTGACGGCGTAATCCGCCAGGCGCTCGAGGTCGCGCTGGTAGGCGACAATCGTGTTGTCGCTGTGGCCGGCCTCGAGCGAGAGGAAGTCGCGAAACGCGGAGAGATGAAAGGCGCCAGCTGGTGTGACGCCGCCAGGACGGGTTCGGGACATCCGTGCTAGTGGTGCGGCGGAGGGAACCCCTCGGTGACGGGCTCGACTTCCAGGCCCGGAACCAGCGTCACCACGGCAATGACAGCGATACCCTCCGCCCTTCCGATAAAGCCCATTCCTTCGTTCGTCTTCGCCTTGATCGAAATCGCCGCGGCATCGATGCCGAACGCCACCGCGAGACGCTGCTGCATCTCGGCCACGTGCGCGGCGAGCCTGGGCGCTTCGGCGATGACCGTGACATCGGCTTGATGCAACGTCCATCCCTCATCCTGAACCCGGCGATGGACCATCGCGAGCAGTCCGATCGAGTCCGCGTCCCGCCACGCGGGATCGGTATCCGGAAACATCCGTCCGATGTCGCCAAGATTCACCGCGCCGAGCGCGGCATCCGCCAGTGCATGGGCGACGGCATCGGCATCCGAATGCCCGGCAAGGCCGCGCGGATACGGGATGGTGACTCCGCCAAGAACCAGGGGACGGCCGCTCGCGAAGCGATGCGAGTCGAAGCCGATCCCCACTCGAATCATGCGACAGCCGCCATGGGCTCGATGAGCGAGTAATCCTGGCGCCGGCGGCGCGCCATGTACCCGGCATCGGTGATGGCGCGCTCCATCTCGCTGATGGTGGCCCGATGCGTGGTACCGGCAGCCGACACGACGTTCTCCTCCATCATTAGCGAGCCAAAATCATTGGCGCCGAACCGGAGCGCCACCTGTCCCACCTTGAGGCCCATCGTCACCCAGCTCGACTGGAGATTCGGCACGTTGTCGCAGATCACCCGCGCCATCGCGAGCGTGCGCAGGTAGGTCACCGAATCGGTCTTGATACGATCGCTCATCCCGGGCGTGCCCTCTGGCTGCAGCGGCCAGCAGATGAATGCGGTGAATCCGCCAGTCCGTGCCTGCAGGTCGCGCACGCGGAAAAGATGCTCGATCCGGTCCGCGTCACTCTCGCCGAGCCCGAACATCATGGTGACCGAAGTCTTCATCCCCTGGCGATGGGCCTCTTCCTGCACGCCCAGCCATTCCTCGGTCTGCGCCTTCTTGCGGGCCACCCGCTCGCGGACGGCGTCCACGAGGATTTCACCGCCGCCGCCGGGTATCGAATCGAGACCTGCCGCCCGGAGTTCGCGAATCACCTCGGCAACCGGAAGCTTGAATCGTTCGGAGAAGAACACCACTTCCGAGGGCGAGAATCCGTGGATATGGATCGGATGATGACGCTTGATGTAGCGCATCAGTTCCAGATACCAGTCGAACGGGATGTAGGGATTGTGACCGCCCTGCAGCAGGATCTGCACGCCGCCCAGCGCCTTGCATTCATCGATCTTGGCGCCGATCTGCTCGAACGACAGCACGTAGCCGCCGGCGTCCTTCGGGCGCCGATAGAACGCACAGAAGGCGCAGTCCGCCACGCAGACGTTGGTGTAGTTGATGTTTCGATCGATGATGTAGGTCACGGTTTCGTCGGGATGATGGCGGTAGCGCTCCCGATCGGCGAGCGCGCCCAGTTCCAGGAGCGGCGCATGCTGGTACAGGTCCAGGTAATCGCGGAACGCCGCGCTCTCACGATCGACGCTGGACATCAGGCGGCCGTGAGGAAGGTGAGGGAGCCGTCGGGGACCAATCCGTCGGCCGCGAGGCGCCCGAAGAATTCCGTCAGCCCGGCGAGGTGCCGATAGGAGAGCTGATAATCGATGTCGCCGAGATAGGCGCGGCACGCCGGTCGCGGAATCCCGGTGCGCGCCGCCGCTTCCTCGGCGATCAGGTCGAGGTGCTCGATGCCCCACTGTCGTGACTCGAGAAGATGCCCATGCCAGGTCAGCGCGTCACGCCGGTCGGTGTCGCGCCGGGCGGCCCAGACCGCGAAAACGAATGGCAAGCCGGTCCACTCCTTCCAGGCCAGCCCGAGATCGACGCATACCGGATACAGCCCGCTCGCCCGCAGGTGCAGTGCGGCGTCGCCGATCACCAGCACCGCGTCGTGCGGCAGACTTGCCAGCGCCGCCAAGTCGTTGGCTTCGGCGCGCGCGGTCACGAAATGCGGCGCCGCCCGCCAGACGTGACGGCAGAGCAGCTCGAGCAGCAGGTGCGAGGTGCGCGACGATGCGGTCCGCAGCACCGTCGCACCAGCAAGATCGGTCACGGGACGGCGACTGAACAGCGCCACGCTGTGTACCGGTCCGTCGCACGAGATGGCCAGATCCGGCAGGAGGTGATACGCCGCGGCGTCGCGGGCATACTCCACCGCGGAAACGACGCTGAGGTCGAGTTCGCCGGCGGCAAGCAGATCGTTGAGCTCGGCAGCGGTCGCCGACACGACGGTGGCGGGTGCCGGCACGATGCCGCGGTCCATCGCGGCGTATACCGGCGCCGCGTTGATCCACGGGATGCGTCCGAGTTTCATGCCGCGTGCACCACTGGCACCGTGGCCCGGGTCTCGCCACCACGTGGCATCGTGAGCTCGCTGAAGTCGGTTCGCACCACCTGGTACAGCGAGTCCCGCTCGACGGGCGTCTTCCCCGCGTCGCGGATCAGCCCCACCAGTCGCTCGTACGGCATGTGCATGTCGGTGCGCGCCCCCGCCTCGTGAT
>JBOHRY010000213.1:0-2644 GCA_050732955.1 Gemmatimonadales bacterium
GCAGATCTCGCCGGTCACCGGCGACGTCGTCGTCCAGATCGGCGGCAATCTCGGCCACATCCAGACGGTCAAGCAGCCATCGAATGGCGATCTGTATCTGTATCGAGGGTTGGTGGTCCGGTGAGCGCCGCCCGCCGTGATGCTGCTGGTGCACCTCTGCGCCTGCGAAACGCCGCCCTGGTCGTGGCACTGCTCGGGCTCGCCACCTGCCAGAGCCACGATGCGATCGCGCCTGGGCCAGTACCGGTCGCGTCTATCTCGCTTACCACGAGCGCGGTGGTCATCGCACCGCTGGAGCGGCTGACCGTGACGGCCGTACCGCGAGATAGTGCGGGAAGGGAGCTCACCGGCCGGACTGTCACCTGGACATCCTCACAACCCTCCCTGGCCGCCGTCGACAGCGACGGCGTGGTGACCGGCGTTGCCGGCGGGATGACAACAGTGACCGCGATCATTGGTGGCCAGTCCGCGTCAGTGACGATCTACGTCAGCTTTCCACCGCCCCCGCCGGCGCCACCCCCGCCGCCGCCGCCGCCTCAGCCGCCACCCACGTCGGTCGACACGGTCGGATTGCTGGGGCCGTGGACACTGGTTCTCAACCGGCCGATCACGTCCAAGTACGAGGGGATGTCGTTTCCCGATGCGAAGCATGGCTGGGTGGTCTCCGATCAGGGCGACATTCTTGCCACGAAAGACAGCGGCGTGACATGGACGCAGCAGGCCAGCGGGCTGGGTCCGTTGCGCAACGTGGATTTCATCGACAGCACCCGCGGCTTCGCCGGTACCGTAGGTGGTAGCGCGACCATGCCGTCGGCAAAGTTCTACCGCACCACCGACGGCGGCGCCACATGGACTGACATTACCTCGAGTGTCTCCGCGGCACCGATCGGCTTTTGCGGCATCACGCACTTCGGCAACCACGTGTATGTGGTGGGGCGCTATTTCCAGGCCACGGATTACTACACCTCGGACGACGGCGGCGTGACGTGGCGATACCGCAGTCTGAGCGGGCTGATGGCCGGGCTCGTCGATGTCGTTTTCGTCGATCAGTCGACCGGATTCATCGGCGGGACCGGACCTTCCAGTAGCCTGGAGGGGCCGGCCACGATCCTGAAGACGACCGACGGCGGTCTGTCCTGGCGCACGGTGTTCAACGCCGCTGGACCGGGCTGGGCGTGGAAGATCTTTCCGGTCACTGCGAGCGTGATCTACGCCTCCATCGAATCGGACGACGGCACGTATCGAGTGGTCAAGTCGGTGGATGGCGGAGAGACGTGGGCGATCCAGATCGTTGCCACCGGTCAGCGGCCGCTGCCAGGCTGGCCGCCCGGCTTGCAGGGGATCGGGTTCCTCGACATCAACGTCGGGTGGGTCGGCGGGTTCTTTACCGGAATGTTCGCCACAACGAATGGCGGCCTGACGTGGAGTCCGGTGCCGGTCGCCAGTGCGATCATCAACCGGTACCGGCGGGTGGGAAACACACTCTTCACCGCGGGATCGCAAGGAATTCTGCGGTACGACGCTCCCCCCTAGGTTGTTCGGTGCTGGGACCCATGTTCCGTTGGGAGATTACGTTACAGCGCACGGCTGGGTAGCTCAGCTGGTTAGAGCACGGCACTCATAATGCCGGGGTCGCGGGTTCGAGTCCCGCCCCAGCTACTGAACTCCGCGCGACCCCGCGGCGGGCATCGCGGTGACGGTAGGGTCGCGGGTGGAGCTGCGCCCGCTTCGCGGGCTCGCTCGCCTGGCTCCGAGTGGTGCAGCTATCGCTGCATGTTCCGGCTCGAGTCCCGCCCCAGCTACTGAACTCCGCGCGACCTCGCGGCGAGCATCGCGCTGACGGTAGGGTCGCTGGTGGGGCGCGTCGCAAGCGACACGCCCGCCTGGTTCCGCGTGACAGAGAGATCGCTGTAGGTTCCGGCTCGAGTCCCGCCCCAGCTATTGGCCGCCGTGAGACCTCGCGGCGTGCATCGCGGCATGTTGGGGAGCACGCATGATCGGAACCGTCCGGTTCTTTCGGCACACCGCAGCCACTGTGATCGGCGGCATGCTCCTCCTCAATGCCTGCGAGTCCACCGACTGCGCGTGCGATCCCGCGCCGCCTCCACCTCAGGCTCCAATCGCTACCATCGTTGAGTCACCCGCGATCGATACTATCGCGGTCTTCGGTCAGGTCCAACTCGTCGTGGTTGCGAAAGATTCAGCGGGCAATGTGCTGTTGCCTCTCTCGAGCGCATGGGAGTCGAGTGATTCCTTGATCGCAACCGTGTCGTTGGGAGCGGTGCTTGGCATGTCGCCTGGTGGGCCGATCAGGATCACGGTGATGTCTGGAGGCAAGCTCGGCGTATCGATGATTACTGTACGCCCCTGACCACGCGGTGCGGTAACCGTTAGTCGAAAGGCGCGCCCACTTGGCGGGCTCGCTAGCTCGGGCTCGATCCCCTCCCAGCTACTTCATTCCGTTCCACCGCCCGGCGGTTCCGAGCAAGCGCCTCCCGCATTCAGGCGCGCACGTTTCCCACCGCCGACAGCGTCAGCCTCTGCTCGACTCTCGCCGCCCATGCGGCTTTACCCACGTCTCGCCCCGTCGCGCAGCAAGCAACACGAGGGCGACGGCGGGCAAACGGCGTTCCCGTAGCTTGGC
>JBOHRY010000214.1:0-2448 GCA_050732955.1 Gemmatimonadales bacterium
ATTTCGACAGGAACGGTCAGGGAATCATCGCCGTCGAGGTGGACGGCCACGTGCAGCAGGTTCTGGCGACGTTATGCGCCGCGGATCAGGCGGCGGGCGCTCGCGTCCACGCGGGGCAGCGGGTGCGGATCGACGAGGTCGACGGCGAGCGCCAGCGGTGCAGCGTCTCGCTCTTGTAATGCGCGATTACTCATTTCGAGTCTGGAGCACGGCATGAGTTCGTTCCTGATACCGATCATCGGGCTGGTGGTGTTCGTGGTGATCGTGGTGCCTGTTATGGTCGCCAGCTTCCTTCGCAATGTCGAGGCGGGCACCATCCGGATGGTGAGCTGGCTGCAGGGCGGGACGGTGATCTACCGCGGTCCCGGCAAGTCGAAGGAGATCCCGCTCCTCACCACCGGTACCACGATTTCCAGCAAGGTGATCAACGTCGACCTCGACATCACCGACCAGACCGCGGATATCGACGACACCGGGACGCCGCGCCCGATCAAGGTTCGCGTCCTCGCCAGCGCGATCGTGTCGGTCGGCGACAGTGACGTGCTGATCCGGACCGCGGCCAACCGCTTCTTTTCGAAGAGCGATGCCGACCAGCTCAGTACGCTCACCGACCTGCTCTCGAGTTCGGGGCGGCGCGCGATCAACCTGCTGACCCACGACCAGCTCTTCTCCGCCCGTGCGACACCAAGCGCCTCGCGGTCGTTGCTGCCGAGCCAATCACCGACGGTGGCACCGGTCAAGGTGCAGCCCGCTGTCACCGTCGCCACCGAAACGACGGTGATCGAGGACGACGACGATCCCCTCGCGGTGATCATCCGCAAGGCCTGTTCACGTGAGCTCACCGACCTGGGGCTGATCTTCAACTCGTTGAACATCAAGATCGTGCAATCCGAGGTGGCCGAAGCGCGCCGGCGGCAGTCGGCCGCGGAAGCACAGGCGAATTCGGAAATCGTCGCGGCAATGCAGGCGCGGCGGGCGAAAGAGGCGCAACTAGATGCGGAGCGCGCCATCTCCGACAAGCAGCGAGAACTGGAGCAGACCAAGGCGTCGAACGCAGCGCTCATCGCCCAGGCCGAGGCCAAGCGGCAGGAAGCGCAGGGAGTGCAGCGCGTCGCCGAGCTCGACGCGACACAGATCGCACAGGCGAAGGCTGATGCCGCGAAAGTGCGCCTCGCGGCGGAGGCATCCGCGGACGCCGACGCCATCCGGATCCGCCGGATCGCCGAAGCCACCGCCGAAAGCATCCAGAAGGTGAACCAGGCGATTCAAGCCGGCGGCGAGAGTTACTTCCGCTACCGGCAGATCGAAATGCTGCCGCAGATCGCACCGGTGATCGCCGATGCGCTGTCGAATGCGAGGATGGTGACGATATCCGGTGGTGCGGGCGGCGGTGCGGCTGAATCAACCACGAACAACATCGCCAGCGTGATTCAGACCGTGCTCGCCGCCCAGCTGGTGACTCGCGGCGGCCTGCTCGACACCAACGCTCCTTCCGCACCCGCCGCCGTCGTCCGCGACGACACGCCGCCGGCCGTCAAGCGCTGAGCATGCGAAGTGAATCACACTCCGAAGAGGTGACGCAATGGGAACCATGATCATCCTGCGACTGGTGCACATCGGCTGCGGCGTGTTCTGGGCCGGTGGGGTACTCTTCCTCAACTTCATCGTGGGTCCGGCCATTGGCGCCGCAGGTCCGGACGGCGCCAAGGTCATGCTGGAACTGCATCGGCGACACTATATCGACAAGATCCTGGTCGTGGCTCTCTTGACGATCCTGTCTGGCCTCGAGCTGATGCGGCGCGATTCCGCCGGGTTCCAAGGCGCGTGGTTCCATTCGTCATTCGGGATCGGCATCTCGACGGGCATGCTGGGCGCGATCATCGCCTTCCTGGTCGGCGTGATCCTGATCAAGCCGGCGACGGTACGCATGGCGCGGCTGGGCGGCGAGATGGCGTCGGCTGCCCCGGAAGCGCGCGCCGCCCTCGGCGTGGAGCTCGCCGCGGCGCGAGGACGGCTGATCGCGTCCGGCGCGGTTGGGTCGATCTTCGTCCTCATCGCCGTATTCGCGATGGCTGTCGCCCGGTATCTCTGACCTTCCGGCGAGCGTTGTTGGCGGTCGCCGCCGTTGGGGCGGCGATCGTGGCAATCGCGATCGTTCTCTACGCCGGTTTTCCATCGACCGTCGTCCGAGTCCTCGAATGGGCTGAGCGGCGACAGGCCGGGTTGAGGCTTCGTGCCGTCTCGACAGCGGACGGACTCGTTCCCTTTCTCGATGGCGGCGGCGGTCCGGTCCTCTTGCTCTTGCACGGATATCAGGACCAAAAGGCTTCGCTGGTCGCGTTCGCCGGACAGCTCACCGACCGCTTCCGGGTGGTGATTCCCGACCTGCACGGATTTGGTGAGAATCACGCCGCTACCAATGGCGACTATCGACCGGCAGCTCAGGCT
>JBOHRY010000215.1:0-6868 GCA_050732955.1 Gemmatimonadales bacterium
CGGTGGCGCAGTGGATGGGGCGGCGCAAGCGCTCGCAAGGAGGAGTACCGGCAGGATGCGGCTGAGACGTGGCGCGGAGAGCATGCGCATTGTGAGGGACCTTCGTGGCGAGAAACAGCCCGAACAACTATGCACGCCGGTACGTCGTTTCGCTAGTTCATGTTGCCAGATTGACGCCATGCCGGCTGGCGAGTACGCTGCAACGTGACCAGGCGTCGCTGCTCGTGGCCCGTGACACCCCTCGACATCGCCTACCACGATCGCGAATGGGGGACGCCGGTGCACGACGACCGGGTCTTCTTCGAGTTCCTGATTCTCGAAGGGGCGCAGGCGGGTCTCAGCTGGTCCACCATCCTCAACAAGCGCGAGAACTATCGCCGAGCGTTCGCCGAATTCGATCCGGCGAAGGTGGCGCGGTTTACGCCGTCGCGCGTCAACAAGCTGATGCAGAACGAAGGGATCGTTCGCAACCGCCTCAAGATCGAGAGCACCATCACCAACTCCAGGGCGTTTCTCGCGGTGCAGCGCGAGTTCGGGTCGTTCGACCGGTACATCTGGCGATTCGTCGGTGGCGTGCCAGTGCAGGGGCGTCACAAGAGGAAGGGAAGCGTGCCGGCGAGTACCCCTCAGTCTGACGCAATGGCGAAAGACCTCAAGCTCCGCGGCTTCCGGTTCGTTGGCACCACGATCTGCTATGCCTTCATGCAGGCAACCGGACTGGTGAACGATCACCTGGCAGACTGCTTCCGGCACGCGCCGCTGAGCCGATCGGTGTAGTGCTTTTCCTCCTCCGCCAGCGCCACGCCATTGCGCCATGTGAGCAACCACTCACATCTGCAGCAACTTCCCGTACCGCAATGCGTTGTC
Source organism: Gemmatimonadales bacterium (assembly GCA_050732955.1). Classification (GTDB taxonomy): domain Bacteria; phylum Gemmatimonadota; class Gemmatimonadetes; order Gemmatimonadales; family GWC2-71-9; genus Palsa-1233. The sequence goes on from JBOHRY010000215.1 coordinate 868, forward strand.
TTGCTCCTGTTCTGACGCCCCTTTAGGTTCGCAGATCGACCCCGAGGGCGGCCACTCGCGTGACCCTGTTCAAATTCGGCTCATTTCTTCCCGCCAACGAGATCGCCGTCGATCTCGGCACGGCCAACACCCTGATCTATGTCAAGGGCGAAGGAATCGTTCTCAATGAGCCGTCCGTCGTCGCCATCGAGAAGTCCACGGGACGCATCAAGGGGATCGGACTCGAAGCGAAGCGCATGCTGGGGCGCACCCCCGAAGGGATCACCGCCGTGCGGCCGCTCAAGGACGGGGTGATCGCCGACTTCGATGTCACCGAAAAAATGTTGCGCTACGTCCTCAAGACGATCATCGACAAGCATTTTTTTCGCGTCAAGCCGAAGGTGATCGTCGCGGTGCCGTCGGGAATCACCGAAGTGGAACGACGTGCCGTTCGCGATTCGGCCGAGACCGCGGGTGCGAAGCAGGTATTCATGGTGGCGGAGCCGATGGCGGCCGCGATCGGCGTGGGACTCCCGGTCGAGACGCCGACCGGCAACATGGTGATCGACATCGGTGGCGGCACGACGGAGATCGCCGTGATCGCATTGTCGGGGATCGTGTCGGACACGTCGATCCGTATCGGCGGTGACGAGCTCGACCAGGCGATCGTGCTGTTCATGCGAAAGAACTACAACCTGCTCGTAGGCGAGCCCACCGCCGAATCGATCAAGATCAAGATCGGGTCGGCGTATCCGTCGTCCGAAGAGCGGGACATGGAAGTCAAAGGCCGCGATCTCGTGTCGGGCATTCCCAAGACCGTTCGGGTCCACTCCGTCGAGATCCGCGAGGCGGTACAGGAGCCCATCGCGGCAGTGGTGGACGCGGTCCGGCGTGCACTGGAAATCACGCCGCCCGAGCTTGCGGCGGATATCGTCGATCGCGGCATCATCATGACCGGCGGAGGGGCGCTCATCCGGGGACTCGACCTGCTGCTGCAGCACGAGACCGGCCTGCCGATTCATGTGGACGACGACCCGCTGACCTGCGTGGTGCGGGGAACCGGCCGGATCCTCGATGATTTCGACAAGTACCGCAGCGTGCTGACGACCTGACGATGCGCGAGCCGGCGGTACGGCAGGCGGCTCGCGGCGACGTGTTCCTCTTCGCAGGATGTATCGCGCTGGCCCTCCTCGCGCTGGCCCTCCCACGCAGCTGGACACTCTCCTTTTCCGCCGCACTGCGCCAGACCGCGTTCCGGCCGCTGGTGGCCCTGCAATCCCGCGCCGGCCTCGATCGTACCTCACGGTTCGATCTGGCGCAGGTCCGCCGCAGCCGGGATTCGCTCGCGTTGCTGGTGCAACAGCAATCGGCACTTCGCCTCGAGAACGACAACCTGCGTGGACTGGTCGGACTGCGCGCCCGACTGACCCAACCGGCGGTACCGGCGGAGATCCTGCATCAGCCCACGCCAACCGATCCCCGCATGGTGCTGCTCAATGTCGGCCGGGCAGACGGTGTTCGCGTCTTCGATCCGGTGGTCACCGCCGAGGGATTGATCGGGTCGATCGTGAGCACCAGTGCGCACTCGAGCAATGCGCTCACCTGGGTGAATCCCGATTTTGCTGCCTCCGCGGAAACCGTTGACAGCCGGGTGCGCGGGTTCGTGCATCCGGCTGCGGGGGCCAAGGGATCGACGCCGCTGCTGGAGATGCAGGGCGTGACCCTCCGGGACTCGATGCCGGTGGGGACAGTCGTGCTGACGGCGGGAGCCGGCGGTGTCTATCCGGTGGGGATCCCGATCGGCCGTGTGGTCTCGATCGGGCGAGAGGCGAATGGCTACGCGAGTGTCTACCGCGTGCTGCCGTTCAGTTATCCCGGCGACGCCGTGCATGTGCTGGTGCTGGTGACGCCGCGCGACTCGGTCTACCCGAAGGCGCAGCCGCTCACGGCACCGCCGCCCATGCTGCCGGCCCCTCTGCCAACGTCGCGGCCGTGAGGCCATACAGCACGGGTGACCGCCGCAGGCGGACGCGAAAGAGCGATCGCGTGCGCGTGTCGCTGGTGATCGTGCTGCTGCTGCTGCTCGAGTTCTATCTGCGCCCCGCGATCATCGAGATGCGGCACGGCGCACCGGATTTTCTGATGCTGGTGTTGCTGCTGCTGGCGATCCGGCGAACACCCGGCGTGGCCGCGGTGATCGGCTTGCTGATCGGACTGGTGATCGATGTCATGACGCCGGCACATTTCGGGTCCGGAATGCTGGCGAGCGTACTGGTAGGATGGGGCGCCGCATGGGGCCGTTCGCTCTTCTTCGCCGATAACCTCATGGTCAACGCCGCGCTGTTTTTTGTGGGCACCTGGGTGCGCGACGTCCTGTTGCTGCTCTTCAGCGGGACGCCCGTTGCATCGCTGCCGGCCGAGGGATTGCTCTGGGCGCCGTTGCAGGCGCTCTCTACCGCAGTTGCAGGGCTTATCGTCGTGATGTTTTTCCGCGATTGGCTCGCGATCCGGATCGAACCGTGAGTCCGTTCACCTCGTGGCGCGTGGCGCGTCGCGCCCTCGTGATCCAGTGGGTCTTCCTCGGCAGCATAGTGGTGCTGGCAGCGGCATTCTTCAAGGCGCAGGTGCTCGACCACGACCTCTACCGCACCGAATCGGCGCGAACTCACCTGCGTCCGATACCGCTGGAGGCGCCGCGGGGCGACATCGTCGACCGCTACGGCACCGTGATCGCCGAGAATTTCACCGGGTTCTCGGTCAAGCTGCTGGCCAGCAGCGAGGACTCGCTGCGCGCGGTGTTGCAGCGGCTCGGTGCCCTGGTCCCGTCAGACACCATCGATGTCGAGGCCGTGGTCCGGCGCTGGACCGGCGCCAGGTATCAGCCGGCCCTCGTCTACGCGTCGGGTCGCTACGACCTGGTCGCGACGCTCGAAGAGCATCGGGCCACGCTCCCAGGTCTGGTCATCCAGCGCGAACCGCGGCGTCGCTATCCGGACAGCTCGGCGGTGGCACACCTGGTCGGGTATGTCGGCGAAGTGAGCAGCACCGAACTCGACAACAACACATTTCCTGGCGCCCGCCCGGGCGAGATCGTCGGCAAGCAGGGTCTTGAGTTCGAGTACGACTCCTTGTTGCGTGGCACCCGGGGAATCCGCTTCGTCGATGTCGCCGCCAACGGTCGCACCATCAGCAACCAGCCCGAAGCGGGATCGATCTCGCCATCCGCGGGGCGGATGCTGCACACCACGATCGACATGAGTCTGCAGCGGTTCATTGACTCGATGTGGCGCGCCGATCTCGGTGGCAAGCGCGGCGCGATGGTCGCGATGACTCCGCAGGGCGAGATCCTCGCCTATTACTCCCGGCCGGCGTTCGACCCGAACGACTTCATCGGCGGGATCGACCGCGAGACCTGGCAGGCGCTCAACGACGACCCGAACCGGCCCCTCTACAATCGCGTCATCCAGGCGGCCTATCCGCCGGCGTCGCCCTTCAAGTTGGCGGTGGCCGCCATGGCGCTGCGTCGCGGCGTCGCGACGATGGATACCAAGATGCGCGTGCCGTGTACCGGCAGCTACCAGTTCGGCAACCGCGTCTGGCACTGCTGGAACCCGCATGGCCATGGCTTTCTCACGCTGCGCGAGGCGATCGCCAAGTCATGCGACGTGTATTTCTACCAGCTGGGCCAGCTCCTCGGCGCCGACTCGATTCTCGCTGACGCGGCCGACCTGGGATTCGGTGAGCGATCCGGGATCGACCTCGCCGGCGAGCGGAAGGGTGTGTTGCTGGCGAGCGTGAAGAGCTACGTCGACGCGCACGGCGTATCGACGTGGGGCAACGGCGAAACGCTCAATCTGGCGATCGGTCAGGGGCACCATACCGAGACCCTGATCAACATGGTGTCCTTCTTCGCGGCGCTCGCCAGCGACGGGATCAAGCGTGAGCCGCACATCATCCAGGGCCGCCCCAGCGTCGTCGCCAAGGACCTGCGACTGACACCGGAGCAGCTCGCCGACCTGCGACTGGCCATGATCGACGTGGTCAACAGCGGGACGGCGACGGGCGATCTCGCGCATGAAGTCGGGCTCAAGGATTTCCAGGTCGCCGGCAAGACCGGCTCCGCCGAGGTGACGGGACAGAAGCAGATGGGCTGGTTCATCGCGTTTGCGCCGGCCGCGGCACCTCGCATCGTGATCGGCATTGCCGTAGAGGAGGGGATTCACGGCGCCCTCGTTGCCAAGTATCCTGTGCGGGCCATCGTGCATTACCTCACCGGCCGCACGATCAACGCCGATGTCGGGACGGTGACCGAAGATTTGAGCAGCCCCGGTCCGGATTCGTTCGGCCCGCGGCCGCCGGTGCCGTCGCAGCGCCCACCGTTGCCGTCACAGCATGCACCCTTGCCGTCGCGGCCTGCGCCGATCAAGCCATGAACCGCCGCCTTGATCGCCGGTTGCTCGTGATCGTCGCGATGCTGGCGATCTTCGGGCTCTTGATGATCTACTCGGCGGGGCAGACCGATCTGCTCGCTGGATCACACCGCAGCTGGTTGCGTCAGGAGCGCTGGCTCTGGGTATTGCAGCTTATCTGGCTGGTCTTCGGGATTGGCTGCGCCGCCGTGGCATATCGCACGTCGTTTCGCCTGCTGGAGTGGGCAACACCGTGGCTCTACGGGTTCAGCATCCTGCTCCTGGTGATCACCCTCGTCATCGGCAGCGGGCAGGGGTCGGCCAGCAGCAGCAAGAGCTGGCTCTCCATCAAGGGCATCGGCATTCAGCCGGTGGAAATCGCCAAGCTCGCCACCATCCTCATGCTGGCGCGCTGGTTCGCCGCGCGGCGTGAGCCGCCGACCACGCTGCGCGGCCTGCTGCAGCCGATGGCCCTCGCGGCGGTGCCGGCCCTCCTGGTGCTCAAGCAGCCGGATCTCGGCAGCGCGATCGTGTTCGTAGGGATCCTCTTCGGAATGCTCTTCTGGGCCGCGGTCCCGGCGCAGCTGCTCGTGCTCCTTGCCTCGCCGGTGGTCGCCCTGCTGCTGGCCTGGAGCACGACGCTGTGGAGCATCTGGATGCTGGTCCTCTTCGTCATGCTGCTCGTCTGGCGCCCCTTCCTGGTCGAAGGGATCGTCATCTACGTCATCAATTCGGCGATGGGCGTGCTGGCCTTCGTGGTATGGAAGAAGATGAAGCCCTACCAGCAGGAGCGGATCCTCTCCTTCATCGATCCACAGAGCCATCGACTTGGTTCCGGGTATCAGGCGATGGAATCGCATGTGGCAATCGGATCCGGCGGCTGGATCGGAACCGGATTCACCCTGGGTCCCGAAAAGCGCTCCGGATTCATCCCGTTTCATTCAACCGACTTTGTCTTCGCGGTCGTGGGCGAAGAGCTCGGTTTTATCGGTGTGCTTGCGGCACTCGGGCTTTTTCTGGCTCTGCTCTTCGCGCTGGTCCGGATCGCCAGGAACGCGGGCGATCCCTTTACCTCGCTGGCAGTCTTCGGCATCGCGTCGGTGATTTTCACCCACGTCTTCGAGAATGTCGGCATGACGATTTCCGTGATGCCGATTACCGGGATCCCGTTGCCGTTCTTCTCGTACGGGGGCTCGTTCCTGGTGGCCACCGCCGTGGGGCTCGGCCTGGTCTTTCGGGCTGCGGAAGAGGGCAGAGCCGCTGGCTATGTCGAGTCGTAGCAACGACTTGACTGTAAAGGCCTTGCGCACCCGTGGTTCCCGCGTCACGTTCCAGTCATCGTCCGGTACCGCCGCAGGCCTCCCACAGCCCAAGGTCGTATGGCCGTTATGGCGTGGTTCAAGAAAGAGCGTAAACCCCGGACGGCACCTCGCGAGCGCCTGGAGATCCCTGCCGACGCCTGGGAGAAGTGTGAGTCGTGCGGCCATGTCGACATCCGCGAGAAATTCCAGAAGAACCTGAACGTCTGCCCCGAATGTGGCACGCACAAGCGTTTCAGCGCCGACGAATACGTCGAGCTGCTGACCGACGAGGGCAGCTGGAAGGAACTCTAC
>JBOHRY010000216.1:0-2845 GCA_050732955.1 Gemmatimonadales bacterium
GGATCTGGGTGCGGACGGCAAGCGGGCACGAGCCGCGCGCCAAGATGGGCGTCTCCCACCTGCTCGAACACCTGGTTTTCAAGGGCACTGAACGCCGGACGGCGCGCGAGATCGCCCTGTCGCTGGAGTCTCGCGGCGGTTCGCTCGATGCCTTCACGTCGCGGGACCATACGGCATTCCAGGCGCATGTGCTCGATGCCGACCTCCCGTTGGCAGTTGATGTCCTGACAGACCTGGTGCGGCGGCCGCTGCTGCGAGACGCCGATTTGGACCTGGAGCGCAATGTCGTGCTCGAGGAATTGAACGGCGTGCTCGATACGCCGGACGACCTGGTGGGCGAGTTGTGGAACGAGGCGATGTGGCCCGACCACCCGTACGGCTATTCGATCCTTGGCACGCCGGACAGCGTCACGGCGCTGCAAACCGGCGACCTTCGGGACGTGCACGATGGCGGCTACTATCCCGGCAATTCCGTGATCGCTGTTGCCGGCAACGTCCATCACGAGCAGGTGCTCGGGTTGCTCGAGGCGCAGGGCTGGTTTCTGGGCGAGGCGCGCCCACCGAGACCAGGCGTGGTCGCTGCAGCAGCCCGTCGTGGCGTGACGCGTACCGAGGCGCGCGACCTCCAGCAGGTGCATATCATCCTGGGCACCGATACGGTCAGCGCGGCTGATGAGCGTCGATGGGGTCTGGCCGTCCTGACGGCAGTCATTGGCGGCGGGATGTCCAGCCGTCTCTTCCAGCGGGTTCGCGAAGAGCTCGGCCTCTGCTACGCCATCCATGCGTGGCATGCTTCGTATCGCGCGGCAGGCGTCTTCGGGATCTACGTCGGCACGCAGGCTGCCACTTCCGAGCGCGCCATGGCGGCGATTCATGACGAGCTCGCGCGCGCCGCGCGAGAGGGATTGCCGGCGGGTGAGCTGGCCGATGCCAAGGGGCAGCTCAATGGCAGCGTGATGCTGGCGCTCGAGAGTACGGTGAGCCGGATGAACCGGCTCGCCGTGCACGTGCTCAATGACGAAGCCTATCGATCGATCGACGATATTCTCCGCTCGGTCGACGGCGTCAGCAGCGACGAAACGCTAACCCTGGGCCAGGAATTCCTGCGACCGGAACGTATGACGACCCTGCGGCTGGGTCCGCCGTAAGCCGCTCCACTCCACACCTTACTGCGCGCCACGGGTGCGCAAGCGAGACGATGATGCTGATCGGCGGACCGAGGGAGATCAAGACCAACGAGAACCGCGTCGGGCTGGTGCCGGCGGGTGTCGAGGCGCTGGCGCGCGCGGGTCATCAGGTCCTGGTCGAGACGAATGCTGGGGTCGGCAGCGGCTTCGCCGACGAGGCGTACGTCACCGCCGGGGCAACGATGTCGCCGACGGCGGACGATACCTGGGCTCGCGCCGAGATGATCGTCAAGGTCAAGGAACCGATCAGCGTCGAATGGCCGCGGATGCGGAAGGGCCAGGTGATGTACACCTACTTCCACTTCGCCGCCGATGAGCCGCTCACCCGGGCGGTGATGAAGTCGGGCGCCGTCGCTGTGGCCTACGAGACGGTACAGCTCCCCAACGGCCAGTTGCCGCTGCTCACGCCGATGTCGGAAGTCGCCGGGCGACTCGCCGTACAGGAAGGTGCCAAGTACAACGAGAAGCTCTTCGGCGGACGCGGCGTCCTGCTCGGCGGCGTGCCCGGCGTGCCGCCGGGCAAGGTGGTGATCATTGGTGGCGGCGTGGTCGGCATCAATTCGGCGATGATGGCCGCTGGCCTGGGCGCCAACGTCATCATCCTGGACACGTCGCTCGACCGGCTTCGCTATCTCAATGAAGTCTTGCCGGCCAACGTCAACACCGTCTTCTCCAACCGGCACACCATTCTCGACGCGATCCGGGACGCCGATCTCGTCATCGGAGCCGTGCTGATCCCGGGGAAGAAGGCCCCGCACCTCGTGACCCGTGCCGATCTCAGCACCATGCTCAAGGGGGCCGTGATCGTCGATGTCGCCGTCGATCAGGGCGGCTGCGTCGAGACGATCAAGCCCACGACCCATGAGAACCCGACCTATTTCGTCGACGGCATTCTGCACTACGCCGTGGCGAACATGCCTGGCGCGGTGCCGCGCACGTCAACGCTCGCGCTGACCAACGCCACGCTGCCCTACGCCATCAAGCTGGCGCAGCACGGCTGGCGGGACGCGTGCAAGCGCGACAATGCGCTCAAGCTCGGGCTCAACGTGGTGGATGGCAAGATCACGTACGCGGGGGTGGCGGAAGCTTTCGGATTGCCGTCAACGAACGTCGATACGTTGCTCTAATGTGGCTGACGAAATCGTTGTCCTGATCACCCGGCTGCCGCACGGCGTCGGGCTGCCGGTCCCGGCGCGCGCCACGCCGGGTGCCGCCGGAATGGATATCGTCTCGGCGGTGGACATCACCATCGCGCCGGGTGCGCGGTTGCTGGTCCCGACCGGCTTCTGTGTCGCTGTGCCGGCCGGCTATGAACTGCAGTTGCGGCCGAGGTCGGGGCTGGCACTCAAGCACGGCATCAGCCTGCCCAATACGCCGGCCACGATCGACAGCGATTATCGCGGCGAGATCCGGATCATCATGATCAATCACGGCGACGCGCCGTTCCATATCCGCCGCGGCGACCGGATTGCGCAGCTCCTCGTGCAGCGAGTGGAACAGGTCGAATTCCGTGAGGTCTCTGAGTTGCCGGCGAGCGACCGGGGACCCGGAGGGTTCGGGAGCACCGGACGTTGAAACGCTGCCCCTGGCCCGTCACGCCGCTCGACATCGCCTACCACGATCGCGAATGGGGGACGCCGGTGCACGACGACCGGGTC
>JBOHRY010000217.1:0-12672 GCA_050732955.1 Gemmatimonadales bacterium
TCACCGACCTGTTCGTCCACACGCAACAAATCGCCGATAACGCCGCGGTGCTCGCGACGCGGCGCCCGCGCTCGGCCAAGGAAGGAGAGATCTGGCTGGCTCACGTGCTGGCCGTGGACGGCGATGCGGTCGGTGAACTCGAGTGGGAGACGGATCGCGCGCGCTTCGTGGGGCGAGGCGGGAATTGGCGCGCGCCAGGAGCAGTGGTGAACGGCAAGGCGCTGTCGGGCTCACTCGGCTCGGTGCTCGATCCGGTGGTGGCCCTGCGCCGCCGCATCCGGTTGCGTCCCGGCGGCCACGCGAAGCTGGTCTTTTCGACGATGGTCGCGGGCTCGCGCGAGCGCATCGTGGCACTCGCCGACAAGTACGACGAGACCAGCACTTTCGAGCGCGCGGCCGACCTGGCGTGGACCCAGGCGCAGGTGCAACTGCACCACCTTGGCGTCACGGCAGACGAGGCACATCTGTTCCAGAACCTCGCGGGTGCCGCGATCTACTCGGACCGTTCGCTCCGGTCGTCTGCCGAAGTGTTGCTGCAGCAGAGCGGCGGGCGCGAAGCGCTGTGGGCCCACGGCATCTCGGGTGATCTTCCGATCGTGCTGGTCCAGGTCGATGATCTCGACGACGTCGGGCTGGTGCGGCAGCTGCTGAGGGCACACGAGTACTGGCGGATGAAGCGGCTCGCGGTGGATCTCGTCATTCTCAACGAACACGGACAATCGTACGTGCAGCAGCTCCAGTCGGTGCTGGAAACGCTGGTGCGCGTGAACCAGCCCGCCGCTCCCGCTGACACCAGCGAGGCACGTGGCGCAGCGTTCGCGTTGCAGGCTGATCATCTGGTTCCCAATGATCGCAACGCGCTGTTCCAGGCAGCGCGGGTGGTGCTCTCAGGGCGCCGCGGCACGCTGGCTGAACAGGTGGTACGGGCCAACCGTCCGGCGGGGACCGCGCCGGCCGAACCTCCACCGCGTGCCGTCATTCCGGTATCGTCGGCGAGTTTTACTCCACCAGACCTCACGCATTTCAATGGGCTCGGCGGGTTTTCACCCGACGGCCGGGAATACGTCACGGTGCTGTCGGGCGCGTCCGAGACGCCGGCGCCGTGGATCAACGTGGTTACCAATCCCGCATTCGGTTTTCAGGTATCCGTATCCGGCTCGGGATACACCTGGTCGGTCAACAGCCAGGAAAACCAGCTCACCAGCTGGTCGAACGATCCGGTTCGCGATCCGCCGAGTGAGATGCTGTACATTCGCGACGAGGCTTCGGGCGATCTCTGGACGCCCACCGCGTTGCCGATTCGCGAGGGCGACACGCCGTACGTCGCGCGCCATGGCCAGGGTTACAGCCGATTCGAGCATACCTCCCACCGCATCGCCGCGGAACTGCTGCAGTTCGTGCCGTGGCAGGATTCGATCAAGATCTCGCGGCTGACGCTCACCAACCAATCCCGTCAATCACGCCGCCTGTCGGTGACCGCAGTGGCCGAATGGGTGTTGGGAACCTCGCGTGCAGCGTCCGCACCCTTCGTGACGACCGCCATCGATCCAGCCACCGGCGCGATGCTCGCCCGGAACTCATGGAATGGTGAGTTTCGCGGTCGAGTTGCCTTCGCCGATCTCGCCGGCGCGCAGACGGCGTGGACCGCCGACCGCACCGAGTTGATCGGGCGCAACGGGACGCTGGACCATCCCGCCGGATTGCGGCGCGGCCGATCGCTGTCAGGCAAGGTCGGCGCCGGGATGGATCCCTGTGCCGCGCTCCAGACGACAGTCGAGATTCCGCCAGGAGGCAAGGCGGTCGTCACGTTCCTGCTCGGCGAGTCGGAGAATGTTGACCAGGCGAACGCGCTGATTCGCCGCTACCGGACTGCGGATCTCGACGCGGTGCTTCGCGAGGCCGTCGAGCACTGGGACAGGATTCTCGGCGCGGTGCAGGTTCGCACGCCCGATGCCGCGATGGACCTGATGCTGAACCGATGGCTCCTGTATCAGACACTGGCGTGTCGGGTGTGGGCGCGATCCGCCTTTTACCAGGCCAGCGGGGCTTACGGATTCCGCGATCAACTGCAGGATGTCATGGCGCTCGCCGTGGCCCGCCCGGACCTGACGCGAGCCCATCTGTTGCGGAGCGCAGGGCGACAATTCATCGAGGGCGATGTGCAGCACTGGTGGCATCCGGTCACCGGCCGCGGATTGCGGACGCGGATGTCCGATGATCTGCTCTGGCTGCCATATGTCGTGACGCATTATCTGCGAGTGACTGGCGATGCCGGCGCACTCGATGCCTCGATTCCGTTCCTCGAAGGGGCTCGGCTCGCGCCCGGTGAACTGGAGTGCTACTTCGCACCGCGGACGGCGGACACCGCGGGGACTCTGTTCGAGCATTGCGCGCGCACCATCGACCGCAGTCTTGCCGTGGGCGCGCACGGATTGCCATTGATCGGGACCGGCGACTGGAACGACGGCATGAACCGGGTCGGGGTCGAGGGAAAAGGCGAGAGCGTCTGGCTCGGCTGGTTCCTGGCGGCCGTGCTGAAAGACTGGGCCCCGCTGGCGGAATCGCGCGGCGAAGCGGCCCGTGCCGCGGCGTGGCGAACGCATCACGACGCGCTGGCTCTTGCGCTCGACGCCCAGGGTTGGGATGGCGAATGGTATCGCCGAGCCTATTTCGACGACGGCACACCGCTCGGATCAGCGACCAATGATGAGTGCCGCATCGATGCCATCGCGCAATCGTGGAGCGTGATGTCGGGCGCCGGTCTTCCCGCGCGGCGGTGTCAGGCCATGACGGCACTGGACCAGCATCTCGTCCGCCGGAACGATCGCATCCAGCTGCTGCTCACGCCGGCGTTCGACAAGACCGCGCTCGATCCCGGCTACATCAAGGGATATCTCCCCGGGATCCGCGAGAACGGCGGCCAGTACACGCACGCGGCCACCTGGTCCGTCGTGGCGTGGACGCAGCTGGGCCGCGGTGATGCGGCGGCGGAGCTCTTCGGATTCCTGAATCCCGTCACGCGCGCAACGACACCCGCCGACATCGCCCGCTACAAAGTCGAGCCGTACGTCGTGGCCGGTGATGTCTACTCCGAGCCGCCGCATGCGGGCCGGGGCGGCTGGACCTGGTACACCGGATCCGCCGGGTGGTTGTACCGAGCCGGTCTCGAATCGATCCTGGGGTTTTCGCTGCATGGCGATCGGCTGGCGATCCAGCCGTGCATACCGCGAAACTGGCCGGGATTCACGCTCTGGTACCGCCATCGCTCTTCGCAGTATGAAGTGACCGTCGAGAATCCGGGCGGTGCGTCCAGCGGCGTCACGAGCGTCGAAGTAGATGGCGCAACTGCTGACGCGAGCGCGGGAATCGCACTGGTCGACGACGGGCAGCTCCATCGGGTCCGCGTCCTGCTCGGGAAGACCGCATGACGACGCCTGCCGCCTCGAAGTCCGAACTCGAGCTGCTGGACACGCTCCAGCAGGAAGCGTTTCGCTACTTCCGGCAGGAAACCAACATGGTCAACGGGATGGTGCTCGACAAGACCAGTGCGGACTGGCCAGCGAGCATCGCCGCGATCGGACTCGGGCTGGCCTGCTATCCGGTCGCCGTCGAGCGCGGGTGGATCAGCCGAGCGGACGCCATCGGCATCGTGCGGACGTCGCTGCAATTCCTGGCGTCCGCACCGCAAAGCGAGGCGGCGGATGCGACCGGGTATCGCGGGTGCTATTACCACTTCCTCGACATGCACACCGGCCGCCGGGCGCGGGGGTGCGAAGTGTCCACGGTAGATACGGCGCTACTGCTGGCTGGCGCGCTCACCTGCGCGGCATACTTCCAGCGCGACGACGGCATCGAGCGGGAGATTCGCGATCTCGCGGATGTGCTTTACTGTCGCGTGGACTGGCCGTGGGCACAGAACGGCAACCCGGCGGTAGCACAGGGATGGCTTCCAGAGAGTGGATTCGTCGACTATCGCTATCAGGGCTACGACGAAGCGCTGATCCTGTACCTGCTCGGACTCGGCGCGCCCGACCAGCCGCTTTCCCTCGCCAGCTACTCGGTGTGGGGGTCCAGTTATGAATGGAAGCGGGTGCACGGCATCGAATACCTCTACGCCGGGCCGCTATTCACCCACCAGCTGTCGCACATCTGGGTCGACTTCCGCGGCATCCAGGACGAGTTCATGCGCGGGAAGGGGATCGACTACTTCGAGAACAGCCGCCGGGCCACGTGCATTCAGCAGCGATACGCCATCGCTAATCCGCACGGGTTTCGCGCGTATGGCGAATTCGCGTGGGGTATCACGGCCAGCGACGGTCCCGGCGAGGTTACCCGGAAGATCGACGGAATCGATCGGCGCTTTTACGACTATGCCGCCCGCGGCGTCCCGTACGGGCCGGATGACGGCACGCTCGCACCGTGGGCAGTGCTCGCGTCGCTGCCGTTTGCGCCCGATCTCGTGCTCCCGACCATTGTCCGCATGAACGAACAGGAATTGCGGAGTGGCCACCAATACGGCTTCTGGTCGACCTTCAACCCGACGTTTATCGAAGCGACAGGCGATGCGGTGGGATGGCATTCGCCATATCACTTCGGCCTCGCCCAAGGCCCCATTCTGCTGATGATCGAGAACTACCGGTCGGGATTGATCTGGGAATTGATGCGAAGCTGTCCCTACCTGGTCGCCGGATTGCACCGAGCGGGCTTTACCGGTGGATGGCTCTCCAATGCTGTCAAATCACCGCCCGGCGCTTGAGCTGTTCGTACCGATCGACGACCGCACGCGCGGCGCCGTCGGGCAGGACGTCGAGCACCAGCACGCCGCCGGCCCGCAACTCGGAGAGCGCCGCGTCGCGCGACTCCAGCAGTTCCTCTGCCGCCGCGCGTTGAAACGCCTCGATGGCATCGGCTGGTCGCGCCGTTGCCAGGCGCTCGAGTGCGGGGTCGCGCAGCGTTACCGCCAGCGGGAGATGGCGCGGCCGCAGGCTTCCCGCCTGCGTTACCAGCGCGTCACTGGCGGTGGTATCGATCACATCGGTGAAGAGCACCGTGAGCGCACGCTTGCGATGATGGGTCGCGAGGTAGGCGAACGCGGCCGGATAATCCGGTTCGACCAGCCGGCCTTCCGTCGCGGCGAGGGCGTCCAGTATCTGGCGAAGCGCGCGCCGTCCGCGCGCCGGCGGAACGAAGTGCATGACCACGTCGGCGAAAACCAGCAAACCAACGTCGTCGTCGTGGCGAACTGCGCTGTGCGCCAGTTCGAGTGCGGCGTCAATCGCCGCTTCCAGGCGAGGGCGGCCGTCGATCTCCGCCGTCAGCAAGCGGCCCGCATCGATCACCATGATCACCTGCTGGCGACGCTCGTCTTCGTACTGACGGGCCATCAGCACGCCGCGGCGCGCTGTCGCTTTCCAGTCGATCGTACGCGGCTCGTCTCCGGGAACCCATTCACGGAGGCTTTCGAAGATGCGACCCTCGCCCAGCCGTCTCAGGTTGCGAAAGCCGGCTTCCCGCCGCCGCTGCGCCTGCGCCGGGAGCGCCCGAAGCGCCGCGGCCTTGAGGCTCGGGTACACCGTGATCGCCCAGGGTAGCCGTCGTTGTCCCTGCCGCCACGCCAGTCCCCACGGCGACCCGATCCGCAAGTCCATCGTGCCGCCGGTGACCTTGCCGCGGCGAACCGGCTGGTACTGAAGCTCTTCATCAACCTGGCCGTCGGACGGGAGCAGGAGGGAACGCTCCTCGGGACCGGCCAGCGTCAGCAACGGCACGACATCCTCGCGCACCAGCACGCTGAGCGAACGCCGCGTCGGGTTCTTCCAATGGAGTGTCACCGGCATCGCCCGGCCCACCGAGAAGGCTGCCGGCGCAGTGCGCGTCACCGGAAATTCGCGCACGCTCAGCGAGGCGACACGCCAACCATCGATGACGAGGGCCAGCACCCAGAGCACGTCGCCCGCGAGGAGTACGCTGGCCGCCGCGGGCCAGCGAATCGACAACGGCGCAATGACGGCGAGACCTGCGGCGCCGAGATACCAGCGCCTCGCCGGAAGGATCATCCGCGCGGGGCTTCGATCCGCTGGATCAACGCGTCGAGCGCGTCATCGGGCGTGACACCTTCAAGTTCGAGCTCGGGGGCGACCACCACGCGATGACGCAGCACCGGGCGCGCCAGCACCTTGATATCGTCCGGTACGACGTAATCGCGCCCGTCGATGAGCGCCGCCGCCTGCGCCAGCTTGAGCAGTGCCACGCTGGCCCGGGGGGAAGCGCCGAGCGTCAGTGCCGGTGCGTCGCGCGTGCTGCGGACCAGCGCGGTGAGATACGCCACCAGTCCGGGCTGCACCCGAACCCGGCGCACCGCGGCGCGCAGCGAGGCGAGGCCGCCCTCGTCGAGCACCTGGGCGATACCGAAGGTGTCCGCTTCGGATGCCTCGAACCCGGCGAGGACCCGGTCGATCACCGCGGTCTCGCTGCCGGCGTCCGGATATGCCAGGGTGGACTTGACCATGAACCGGTCGAGTTCGGCTTCGGGCAGCGGATAGGTCCCTTCGAATTCGATCGGATTCTGGGTGGCGAAGACGGTGAACGAGGGACTCATGGCGTGGCGGATGCCATCGACGGTGACGCTGCGTTCTTCCATCGCCTCGAGCAGCGCCGCTTGCGTCTTGGCCGGAGCGCGGTTGATCTCGTCGGCGAGGACCAGATCGCTGAAGAGCGGACCGGGGCGGAAGGTGAAACCCGACGACTCGCCCAGGACGCTGACACCGGTGATGTCAGATGGCATCAGGTCGGGGGTGAACTGGATCCGCCGGAATTCGAGGCCCAGCGCGCGGTTGAGTGAACGCACCAGCAGCGTCTTCGCCGTGCCCGGCGGTCCTTCCAGCAGGACGTGGCCGCGCGCCAGTAGCGTCAGCAATGCCTCTCGCACGGCGGCGCGCTGTCCCAGTACGACGCGCTCCAGCTCGCCGATCAGGCGATTGGCGGTTTCGGCATGTGCCCGAACCTGATCCGATGTCAGTGGCGCAGTGTGTTCCAGAGGTCCTCCACAGCGTTGGCGGCTCGCCGGACATCGTCAGGTGACTGACCGGGTGTAGTAAACGACTCGAGATCGGTGACGGCGTGACGTTCCTCGGGCGACGTGGCGTGCTCGCCGAGCTGCCGGAGCCACCGCCGCCAATCGCCGCGAGTCCGCAGGGGCGCCGGGACGAGCCGGCGTCGTAGTCCGCGGATCATCGCGGCGACGGCCTCGTCGTGACCTCGTGCGGCGGCCAGCGCGGTCGCGAGTGCACGGACGTGTTCGAGCTGCGAACGGCGGTGACGAATGATTCCCGTACGCGCCGGCCCGAATCGCACCGCACCGAACAGCAGCGCCAACAAGCCGACGGCTACCAGTTGCCAGACCGCCCATCCCCACGGAGAAGAGAAGCTCCATCGAATCGTGGCGGCCGCGAGTGATCCCGACGGACCGAATCCGTGATGGTATTCGTCGAATACCACCTGATCATCATGTCCGACGAAGAGTCCGAGTACCAATGGCCCCGCATCGGTGTCGCGCAGCGCGCGATTCTCGAACAGCACCGCGTCGCCCGCGAGGATAATGCTGCGACCGTTGTCGGCGCGGACGAGGCGGATGACGACGGGGCCCTTGGGCGATGCGAGCAGCGTCGTCACATCGCGGTAGGCCGGCACCCGGCAGGTTGCATTGCCCACGTCGAAACTGCGGCTCGAATCGGTGAAGACCCCGGCTTTCGTGGCGATGAGTTCGGCGGCCACCAGTGGCGCCCGCGGCGAGGCGCCGCCAGCGCGTACGGAGTCGAATACGTGCCGCTTCACGCCGTAACCGAAGCACTTCATCAATAGCTCAGCGTGCTGCCCTGCCACGAGCAGGTCGTTCGACGCACTTGCCCGCACCAGCGCCAAGACTTCCGGTTCGGAGATCGGGACTGACGGATCGAGCACGGCGATGACGCGCCCCGATCGTTCGCCGAGCTCCGGCAGCTTGACGCTGCGATCGCGGAAGCGCCGGACGCCGATGCCAAGGTGTTGCAGTGCCTCCAGCAGTCCGCGCGAGCCTCCAGGGCCGGCGAGAAACGTGGACGGATCGGCGGTGGTGTCGGTCGCAGCCTGTCGCGAATGCCCCAGCGCGGCGGCAAGTGTTGCCAGGATGGCGAGTGCCGCCATCGCGGCGATCGCCTCAGTGCGCTGGCGCATAGCGATCGGGTATCGCACGAGCGCGCCACTCGGCGTATTCCGGCGGTCCGCACGGCAGGCGCGCAAAGGCGTAGCCGTAGAGCCGGGTCACCAGATCCGCGAACTCCTGTCGCGATTCGGTTCCCAGCTTCGCGTCGCGCAGATACTCGGCTGGCGTTCGACTCGCTTCGAAGTGAACGGCCCGCCGCGCGTCCAGCGCGAGCAGCAGTGCCACGAAGTCGGCCTGGATCGCCTCGGCGAATCGTCCCTCGGCCGCGAGACGTTCGGCGTCGCGGCGATACCAGCGTTCGTCCCGATGATCGCCCGCCAAGGCGTCTGGAGCCGGCTGGTGCGGCTCCGCGCCGACCGTGCGGATCAGCGCCCAGGCGCTGTGCGCCACGATCGCCAGCAGCACCATCGCGCAGCCGGCAAGGAAAAGCCGATATGCGAGAGGGTGCGCATTGTGCGCCTGTTGCAGCCACGCCAGGAGCTCGGTCCAGGCCCGCACCAGCGGCGCGAAGGGGTCGGGATGCCGCACCCAGTGGTAAGTCGGCGCCGCGAACACTGAATCGAGCACGGCGCGCAACGAGTCCGTCGTCTGCGGATTCATGTCTCGGCCGGCGCGGCCCCTGCAAGCAGCTCGAGGTCGAACCCCTCCTTGCGTACCCGCAGGTCGTAATAGAGAACGGTGAACACCACGTATCCGAACGGATAGACGAAGATCTGGAGCAGTCCGGCCAGCACTGCGGTCGCCAGGTGCGATGAAATCCCGGCCATTGTCGCCAGCACGGCGAGCACTCCCACGAGCATTAGCGGAACGAACAGCAAGAGCCCCACGATGAGGAACGTCAGGAGTGCCTTTCCTCGAAACCCGCGAGTGAGCTCCCAGGATCGGCTCATGGCATCGGTGGCCGTGATGGGCTGCTCCAGCACCAGCACCGGCGTGGCCAGCAAGAGACCGCCGAGCAGGATTACACCGGGCACGATCAGGAGCAGGAAGCCCACGAAGATCACCACCCAGCTCATGAGCGACAGGAGAATCAGCGGGCCGATCAGGCGCACCGCTCGCCGTAGCGCGGTTTCGGCGGAGATTTCGTGCCCGAGATATGCCCCGGACACGATGAAGTTCGTGGCCGCGACGCCGAGGGTGCCCAGCACGATCGAAATCCCGACATGTATCACCGAAAGTCCTGGGTTGGCGAGCATTCCGCCCTCGGCGACGACAAAGACGCTCAGCACCGTCGGCACCAATCGGGTCACGACGGTGACGGTTACCAGAGGCAGGAAGAAGCCGCGATAGAGGCCGAACGACACATCGAGAACCTCTCCGGTGGTGAGCGGTCGGAGTGCCGGTGCGGTCATGCGGGGAGATCCTTCTCGATTGGGACGGCGTGCGCTGCAACCGTACATTACCGATGAACGCGATTCCTTGCATCCTCCCGCGACTGGTGCAGATGCCGCAGCCGAGCCGGTTCGACTACCGCCAGCATCTCGAGCTCGAGACTCCCGAACAGGTGATTCTCGACTATGAGGTGGCCGGCATTGGAAGCCGCGCACTGGCTGCGCTGACCGACTGGACGATCATGACCGCCCTGATCGTGCTCGGCATCGCGGGTCTTGCGTTGTGGAGCGGCCTCTCGCATTGGCTGGTGGCGCTCCAGCTCGCACTGGTTTACGCCATCATCTGGGGCTATTCGACGGCGTTCGAGGCGTTCCGGCGCGGACAGACGCCCGGCAAACGTTGGCTAGGCATCCGCGTGATTCGTGACACCGGCGGCGGGGTGACGTTTGCCGACGCCGCGACTCGCAACCTGCTCCTGCAGGTCGATGTCATCGGAATGATCGGACTGGTGCTGATCGCGGTGCACCCGAAGGCCAAGCGGCTGGGCGATATGGTCGCCGGAACAGTCGTGGTGCGGGACCATCCAGTTGACGCGCCAGCTGCGATGCTGATGCCTATCGCGCCGGAGCGCGAGGCCGCCACTGGACCACCGGAGCTCGGCGACCCCGACTTTCAATTGCTGCGCGGATTCATCGCGCGCGCTCCCGCGCTCCCGGAACCGGCGCGCATCCGCTTCGCCACGCAACTCGCCCACCGTTTCGCGGAGCTGCGACCTCCCGGTTCTATCACCGACGCGGCATTCCTGACGGCGCTGCACGATGCCGAGCTCGGCCGGCGGCGCGGGCGCTTCGGTGCCCGCACCGCCGCAGGATCCCGCCAATCGGTGGCCGAGCGCCTGGTCGCGCTGAAGAGCGCGCGGTGGGAAGCGTTTCGCCAGCTCGCGATGCGCGTTGCACGTGGTGGACTCGACACACTCTCAGCCGCGGAGCTCCCGGATTTTGCCGCGCGCTACCGCGAGGTCGCGGCTGACCTGGCACGGGCCCGGACGTACCACGCCGACCCACAAGTGCTGGCGCAACTCGAGCGTCTCGTTGCGAGCGGGCACAACGCGCTCTATCGCGCCGATCGTCGGACCTGGACTCGCCTCTGGCACTTCGTGATGCATGAATGTCCCGCGGCAGTCGTGGCGTCCAGGCGGTACGTGGCACTGGCGTTCATCGTCTTCATGCTGCCTGCAATCGGCGGCTACCAGCTCTTGCGCGAACGCCCCGGTCTCGCCCCGGAACTCATTCCAGATACCATGCTCGAACGCGCCGAGGCCGGCGTGGCGCGCGAGGCGAATGGGCAGGGTTACGTGGTGGCACCCACGGGTGAGCGTCCCGTCCTGGCCACATCGATCATCGTCAACAACGTGCGGGTGGCCTTCAGCTGCTTCGCATTCGGCATCCTGTTCGGATTCGGCTCGCTGCTGGCGCTGGCGTACAACGGCCTGGAACTCGGCGCTGTGTCCGGTCACTTCGCCAACGTCGGGCTGCTGGGTTACTTGTGGACCTTCATCGTGGGCCATGGCGCACTGGAACTGTTCAGCATCTGGGTTGCCGGTGCTGCCGGCTTCATGCTGGGACACGCCCTGATCGCGCCTGGTCCGCTGCTGCGGCGCGATGCCCTGGTGTTGGCCGGTCGCCGTGCGGTCAGGATGATCGGGGCGGTTGTGGTGCTCCTGATGATCGCCGGCACGATAGAGGGTTTCGTCTCAGCGGGTGGGCTCGGTGTCGCCGGGCGGGCACTGGTGAGCGCCGGGAGCCTGATCGTTCTCGCGCTGTACCTGCTGAACGGTGTGCGTTCTCGTCCTGGCGACTCGCCGGCGTGATGGCGATCGAATTCGTCGGCGCGCGGTACGCCATCGGTGAGCGCACGATTGTCGGTCCCCTCGACCTCGAGATCCGCCGCGGTGAGACGATGGTCTTCCTGGGCGAGAGTGGATCGGGGAAGACAACGTCGCTGCGCCTGATCAATCGACTCGCCACGCCCAGCTCCGGCGAAGTCAGGGTGAATGGCCAAAGCACCTTGAGCTGGGATCCGGTCGAACTCCGCCGCGGCATCGGATACGTCATTCAGGACGCAGGTCTGCTGCCGCATCTCACCGTGGCGCGCAACGTCGGTCTGGTGCCGGAACTCGAGCGCCGGCCCGCGTCGGCCATCAGGCAACGGGTGGAGGAATTGCTCGACCTGGTCGGCATGCCGGCGGCGGAATTCGCACGGCGTTACCCGCGTTCGCTTTCGGGAGGGCAGCGGCAACGGGTGGGGATCGCCCGGGCGCTCGCCGCCGATCCGCCCATCCTCCTTTGCGACGAGCCGTTCGGCTCGCTCGATGCGCGGACCCGGGCCACCATGCAGCGCGAATTCCGCGACCTGGTGCGGCGGCTCGGGAAGACAGTGGTGTTCGTCACGCATGATCTGGCGGAGGCGTTGCGACTTGCGGACCGCATCGGTGTATTCGACAGCGGCCAGATGACTTTCGTCGGCACCCCGGACGAATTTGTCCGCAGCACGGACCCCGCCGCGCGCGTCCTGCAGGATCCCGCATGACGTTCTGGCAATTCCTGTCGATCAATCGCGCCGACATCTGGCATCACACTCTCCAGCACCTGGGTCTGGTCGTGGTTGCGACCGCGCTCGCGGTGGTCATCGGAATCCCGCTCGGCGTGGCCATTGCGCGATCGGCCCGCCTGCGCGCTCCCGTGCTCGGCGTCGCCAACATCCTGCAGACCATCCCGAGTCTCGCGCTGTTCGGATTCCTCATTCCGGTGCCGTGGCTGGGCGGCATCGGCGCCCGAACTGCCATCGTGGCGCTGGTCGTCTACGCGCTACTTCCGATCATCCGGAATACGTACGTCGGTATCGAAGGAATCGATCCGGCGGTGCGCGAGGCCGCCACCGGCATGGGGATGTCCGATCGCCAGATGCTCTGGCTGGTCGAATTGCCGCTGGCGGCGCCGATGATACTCGCGGGAATCCGGATCGCCACGGTGGTCGGCGTGGGCATCGCCACCATTGCAGCGGCGATCGGTGCGGGCGGATTGGGGGAATACATCTTCCGCGGCGTGGCGATGGTGGATAGTTCGGTGATCCTGGCCGGC
>JBOHRY010000218.1:0-4558 GCA_050732955.1 Gemmatimonadales bacterium
GGTCTGAATAGTCGTCCGGATAGAGGCGGCGGCAACCTGCCGCCGCCTCCCGCGGGCTGGGGTCAGAAGTTCACTTCCAGGCCGAACCGGATGGTTCGGGCTCCCGTCACGAAGCTCCAGATGCTGTTCCGGAACGCCCGGTTGGAGTTGGATGCTGCGTGCTGTTCGGCCAGCGTGTAGATGCCGTCGCCGTTGCCGAACCGCTGCTCCGACCGGATGTAGTAGTAGCAGTTGGGCGCGAACGAGTTGGTGCCGGCGATGACCTTGGCGCAACCGGCAATGGTGGTGGGCAGGACGATGGCGCCGTCCGATGCCCGGTACTCACCGGTCGCCTTGGCGTACTGGACGAAGCCGGTGGAATCGGTGGCGTAGTTCAATTCAGCCGCCGCACCACTGGTCGTGGTACCGGTCTGGGTGTACACGCTCACCACATTGGTCAGGTTGAGAATGTTGCGGGCATCGAGGTAGCCCGTCAGCGCGTACTTGCCCACGTGGAAGTCCTTGGTCACGCGCATGTCGAGCAGCTTCAGCGTGGGCAACCGTGCCACGTTGAACCCGCCGTTGCCGCTGGCGGTGGCGCAGCTGTTACCCGAGGTGACACCCCTGTTGCCAGCGATGGTGGCGTCGCAACGGGTGTAGGCCAGGCCGGAGGCGATGCGGCCGGTGACGAAGAACCCGGTGCGTTTGAAGATCGTCCCGAGAATGTTTCCGCTCTCCCAATCCGCCGGCAGCTGGAAGTTGAACAGCGCGGTCAGCGAGTGCGGTCGGGACGATCCGGTGGGCAGGGCCGCGGTCGGCGGCGGCACGTTGCCGCCGAGCGGCTCGAAGAACCCGAGATAGGAGAACGGATCGGTGCCGGTGCTCTTGGAATCCTGGAACGAGTAGGTCAGCGACCCGTTGAAGTAGTTGCCGATCCGCCGGTCGAGCCGCACGTCCAGGCCGCGGGTGTTGCCGAAGTCGACGTTGCCGACCAGGTAGAGCCGGACGGGTTGACCGGACACCGGGTCGATGGGACTGGCAAACTGGAACGAGGGGTTGGCCACGATATCGTTGTTGTACACCGCGACGTCGAGCACCATGTCATCGCTGAAGGCGTGCCGCGCGCCGAATTCGAACGTCACCGTCTTGCCAAAGTCGAGGTCGCCGCCCCAACGTCCGCGCTGATTCTGCCCACTGACGTTGATGTCGAAGAGCGCGGCGTCGTAGATCAGGCCGAAGTCCGGCGCCTGCACGTTCTGCGCGTAGGAGAACCGGAAATTGGTCTTGTCGTTGACCGGGAACGACACCTGCAAGTGCGGCGACAGGTAGTTGTGCGACGGATCCTGCACCAGCGCGCACTTGGCCGTGGCGTTCGGCGTGGCACCCACCGGGCAGAACAGTGAATCACGGCTGAAGCCCGGACGGCTCGAAATCTCCGGGAACTCGTTCCAGCGCCACGCCTTGGACCAGTAGTAGTCGTAGCGAAGGCCGGCCACCAGCACCACGTCGCCCAGGTCGACGCGGTCTTCCGCGTAGGCATCGTAGGCTACCGGCTTGCCGGTGAAGACGCCGGCACCGCTGGTGTTGGCGGTGTAATCGGTGATGTCGTACCCGGTGTACTGCCCGCCGACCTTGAGGCGGTTGTAGCGATCGGCCTGGAAATCGATGTTGGCGATCCCGACCCACCGGTTCTCGGAATTGTAGTTGAGCCCGTTCTCGGTACCGCCGCCGCCGCCCGCGGCAACCGCATTGTCCTGGTTGGACGGGAAGAGACCATCTGGCGGCAGGGATCCGCAGCAGGTCCCGAAGCCGCCCAGGGCGTTGTACTGCTGGGTGTTCCTCGGGTCGTTGATGCCGATGCGATGCGTGGCTGACGCCGTCAGGATGTTGTAGATCAGCGTCGAATCAACCGGGTAGTCCTTCTTGTTGTACTTGAACGCGAGCTTGTGGAAGATGAACCCCCCCGGAGAGGAGTGCGTCGCCTGCTCGGAGGCTGCGGTCAAGGGGGCGTTGATGGAGTTGCTCCACTGCCGCGAGAGGAAGGCGTCGAGTGTCAACTGGTGCGTGGCCTGACGGATCAGGGTCTGGGTCCAGTTCAGGGTGGCCACGTTGGCCCCGGTGATGCTGCCGAAGGTGTTGCCATCGCCGAGCACCCCGCGGTTCTGGTTACCGCTGAAGAGGTAGCTCAGCGAGAGGCGCGAACCCTGACCGAAGGAGTAGTTGAGCTTGTCGGTGGTGAAGTAGTTGGTGTTCGGCGACGCATACGCCTGGTTGGCGTGGCAGGTCGCGCCGAAATTGGCCGCCATGGGAGCGAACGACGAACCCTTGTAGCCGCCCTGACTCGAGGGCAGGTCGCAGCCGCCTTCGGTCACGGCATAGTTGTAGACCGTGGCGTCGATGCTGTCGACCGCGGCACCGCCTGCCTGGCTGAACTGGGCGACCCGGTAGGTGGTGTCGATGCTGACGCGGGAATAGCCCGGGAAGAGCCAGCCGTGGTTGCCGCCGTTGTTCGAGTTGGTCCCCTCGACCCGACCCGACACGAAGAAGGTCAGGTGTTTGCCGATCGGGCCGCTCACCGAGCCGGAGAAGATGTTGAGCCCCTGGCCGTAGTACGACAGCCCGAGCAACCCGGTCTCGTAGCCGAGGTTGCCCACCAGCTTGTTGCCGCCGGTGCGGGTCGAAATGTTGATGATGCCCGCCTGGGCGTTGCCGAATTCTGCCGACGATGCGCCGGTGGTGACCGACGCGTCCTCGAAGCCGTTGGTCGCAACCGACAGCACCGGGGCACCTGGCGCGTTGCGGATGTTGGCGCCATCCGCCGTCGCGGTCCCGGTGTGAATGCCGTTCTGCACCGGCACGCCGTCGATGTACGTGGCGTTCTGATCGACGCGACCGCCGCGTATCGAGATGGTCGGGTTGCACGGCAGGTTGGTGCCGCAGGTGCTCACCTGCACCACGCCCGGCTGCAGCGCGAGCGCCTGCTGGATGCGATCGACCGGCAGCTTCTGCACCATCTCACCGGTGACGATCTGCTTGCTGGTGACCGCATCGCGAGGCACCAGCGCCTGCTTCGCCGCGACCGACACGATGTCGACCAGCTGGACCGGTGAGGGCTCCAGCTGGAAGTTCACCGTCAGGGTCTGGCCCGACAGTACGCGGACGCCGTCCTGCTGCAACGGACGGTAACCGAGATACGTGGCTTTGACCGAGACCAGGCCGGCAGGGATATTCTCGATGAAGTAGTACCCCTGCGGGTTCACCGGGGCGTTGAACGACGTCCCCACGATGATGACTCGGGCATTCGGGATCGGCGCACCCTGCGGATCCAGAATATGCCCTTCGATCTTGCCGGTGGACTGCGCGCTCAGCGCAGCCACACCGACGGTGGCGGCCATCGCGGCTACAACCATCAGCACGCGGGCCAAGGCTCTCAAACAACGCTGCGTCATGGAATCGTCCTCCGAATGCGTAAACACGAAGTGTTGCATTCCTTCGTTCCGACCGCCGCCGAAAACGCGCGGGGCCGAGACCTGCATGAACCGGAACCACAGTCCGACACTACCTGACCAGTGCGACGCGACTTGGGGGTCGCGCATCGTGAAGCGTGCGAGGTGGCTGTAGACTTGGGGACTTTATCGGGTTGTGCAGAATATGCGCGCCGCCCGAAGGAGTGTCAAGTTACGGTCACGAGCGCAGTTTGGGGCTCCCGGGGAGTGACCACCAAGCCCACCTCTCCCCAGTAGAGATTGACCTCGCTCCGCACGCCGAAGTCACCCTGCAAGTAGATCCCCGGCTCGACCGAACATCCGGTCCCCGGCTGCAAGGCGCGGTCGTCGTGGGTCTCGTAGTCGTCCAGGTGCGGCCCCGAGCCGTGCAGGTCCCGGTCGATGCTGTGACCAGTTCGATGCACGAAGTACTCACCGTACCCCGCCCGCTCGATCACGTCCCGCGCCGCGCGGTCGCCCAGGTAACCGAGGGCCGGCTCATGCGCGGCGACCCGCTGGCGCAAGGCCGCGATCGCGGCGTCGCGGGCATCGCGCACCGTCCGCCAGACCTTTTCTACCCGGTCCGGAACCGATTTCCCCGAGAACCCCATCCACGTCTGGTCGGCAAAGACCGCTCCCTGCCGCATTCCAGCGAACAGATCGAGAAGCACGACCTCCTCGTGGCCCAGCGTCCGATCCTTCCCCGGAACCGGCTCGTAATGCGGGATTGCGGCGTTCGGGCCGAATCCCACGATCGGGCCATGATCGAGATACATCCCCGCTTTCTCGATCGCGCCCGACACCTCGGCCTTCATCGCCGATTCGGTGTAACCGGTGCCGCCCAGCCGTACCGCCTTGGCGAGCGCATCGAGCGCGATGGTCCGCAGCAGTTCCGCGGCCTTGACGTGTTCGGCGGTTTCGGCGGCGGTCCACGCGGCGGCAAATCGGGTCACCAGACCGGCGCTCGACACGACCTTGACCCCGAGCGTGCCGAGCAGGTCGATCACACCCCAGGGAATCCGGTCGAGATATGGCACTGCGTCGCCGGGTGAGATCTCCATCGCGGCGGTCTTGCCGGCGAGAAGCGTCCGCAA
>JBOHRY010000219.1:0-4325 GCA_050732955.1 Gemmatimonadales bacterium
CGTCGCGTATCACCCGATTTATCATCCGTTCAACTGGCGCGGGTGGGTGGATTTTGGCGTCGGCGCACTGGGCGACATGGGCGCTCACCTGATCGATCATCCGTTCTGGGCGCTGGGATTGACCGCGCCGGTGAGCATCGAGGGAACCTCGACGGCGTGGGGCGGCGGATCGCGCAACCCGGCGTCGTATCCGATGGCCACCACGGTGCATTACGAGTTCGCCGCGCGCGGCAAGGAACCGCCGGTGCGCTTGAGCTGGTACGACGGCGGCCTCTATCCGCCGCGGCCCGCAATGCTGCCCGATGATGTCACGCTGGTCTCCGAAGGCGGCGTCTTCTTCATCGGCGACAAGGGCGTGCTGATGCACCAGACGTACGGCGCGAAGCCGCAGCTCTTCCCGCGCGACCTGATGCAGAAGACGGCCGCGGTGCCGCAGACGTATCCGCGGATCACCGTGTCGCACGAGATGAACTGGGCGGAGGCGTGCAAGGGGCAGGGGAAAGCGAGCTGCCCGTTCGATTACGCCGCCCAGCTCACCGAAACGATGCTGCTCGGTGTCGTGGCGCTGCGGGCGGGACAGGGCAGGAAGCTCCGGTACGATGCCGTGAACATGGTGCTCACCGACGCCGGCACGCCTGATGATCGCAATCCACCGGATCCCAATCAGTTTCTCAAGCCGGGATACCGGTCGGGGTGGGAGGTCTAAGCGCGGGCTTGAGCACGGGCTTCAGCCCGTGACCGCTCGTAAAGCTCGCGTCGCTAGCCGATCCCTCGCTTCGCCCGAGATAAACAAACGGCCGGCTCACCCGAAAGTGAGCCGGCCGTCCGGCGTCATGGCCCGAAGGCCGCAACGAGCTTGGCCTTTAGCGGCCGAGCTTCACGACGTTCTCAGCGGCCGGGCCCTTGGCGCCCTGGACGATGTCGAACTCGACGCGCTCCCCTTCGGAAAGCGACTTGAAGCCCTGAGCCTGGATGGCCGAGTGGTGAACGAAGCAATCCTTTTCACCGTTCTCGGGAGTGATGAATCCAAAGCCCTTCGCGTCGTTGAACCACTTGACTGTGCCGGTTGTACGCATGCTGTCCTGCTCCTGAATGATGGTGTAATCGGAGTCCGGTCAGATGCCGTGCGACCGACTACAGTTTCGCGATCGTACCCTCGCGCCGGGTCGGTTTCCGGTTCGGGCGGTGATTTACCGCCGGAACCCACGGTCCGGGAAATTCCAAGGGGACCGGCTGAACGCCGATCCCCCAGTAGCGTTCCCCTGAAACCTCTCCATAGTCCGGAATGGGCTATGGTGACCGTAGCATACAAAGCAAACGTCCCAGAGTGTTTTCCGCAAGTCGTAATCCGGGCCGCCGTCGGCGGCCCCAGAGACAAGCGAGAACGGAAAAGAGAGAAGTTGGAGAGAAGTCGGACGAGAGAAGGCGCGGGCGCGGGACGCCGGCCTGTTCCTCCAGGCTCCGGGCTCTGGGTCGGCTCTGGGCTCCTGGCTCTGGGCTTGCTCGCGGCTCCCAACCTCGGTTCCCGGGCTCAATCATCGGTTCCGGGGCTAAAGCCCCGGCTCGGCGCCCGGGCTCGGCCCTACCGAGTGGCGAGCCACACCGCCACCGCCACCGCTGCCACCAACCCCACCACAATCCATGTCCTCGCCTTCCGGCCGCCCCACCGCCCCAGCACCGGCGCCGGCACCCCGCTGATCACGTCCGGCTGTTCCAGCGCCCGGATGACATCTGCCGCGGCCCGCGGCCGTTTGGCCGGCTCCTTCTGCAGCAACTGGTCGATGATCGCGGCCAGTGCCCTGGGCACATCGTAGCGCCGGGAGCTGATCGGCGGGGGCGAGCTGATCATGTGCGAGGCCATGACCTGCTGAGGGGACACGCCGTGGTATGGTGGCGTGCCGGTCAGCATCTCCCACGAGACGATGCCGAGCGCGTACAAGTCGGCGCGATGATCGGTGGCCGGGTCGCCGGCGGCCTGCTCGGGTGCCATGTACGCCGGCGTGCCGATCGCGATCCCGTGCGCCGTGACAACGGCGGGTGAGCCGCCGGGCGTGACCGACCGGTTGCCGCGGCCGCCCTGCGACGCCCGGAGTGCCTTGGAGACACCGAAGTCGGTCACCACCGCTGCACCACCAGTGAGCAGGATGTTGTCCGGCTTGATGTCGCGATGCACCACGTCCCGACTGTGCGCGTAGGTCAGCGCCCGCGCGACATCCCGCATGACAGCCACCGCTTCGCGCACCGAGAGCGGCCCGCGAGTCAGCCGGGTGCGCAACGATTCACCATCGATGAACGGCATGATGAAGTACGGCAATCCTTCGACTTCGCCGGAACCGAGCACTGGCACGATGTGCGGATGCTGCAGCGCGGCCGACACCAGAATCTCGCGCTTGAATCGGTCGACCGAGACCGCCGCCGCGAGATCGGACGGCAGCACTTTCACCACGACCCGCCGCTGCAGCGCGTTGTCCTTCGCGACAAAAACCGTCGCCATCCCGCCGCCGCTCAGCTCGCGTTCGAGCGTGAGCGCCGTGCCCAGCGATTGTTGCAACGCGGTGCGGGTATCGGTCATCCCGGAAAGCTAGCGGGCAGGAGGTCCGGGGCTAGCTTTCCGCATGCGACTCGACGGAATTCATCACATCTCCTGCATCACTGGCGACGCCCGCGGCAATCTCGCCTTCTACACCGGGGTCCTCGGACTCCGGCTGGTCGCGAAAACGGTGAACCAGGACGATCCGTTCGTCTACCATCTCTTCTATGCCGATGAGCGCGGTTCACCGGGCGCCGACCTGACCTTTTTCGAGTACCCGGGTGCGCTCCGCGGCCGCGCCGGCGCCGGCATGGTCTACCGGATCACGTTGCGTGTGGTCTCTTACGATGCGCTGACCTTCTGGGAGCGCCGCCTCTCCGACAACGGTATAACCGCGACTCGCCACGAGGACCGCCTCCGCTTCGAGGATCCCGAGGGTCTCGGCCTCGAACTCGTCGCGCGCGAGGTCGCCGACGCGCCCCTGACGGCGATGCATCCCGAGATTCCGGCTGCGATGGCGCTTCGCGGGTTCGACAGCGTGCGCGCTTTTGGTGGCCGGCTGGCCAGCACGCGCCGTCTGCTCGAGGAGGTCATGGGTGCGGTTGCAACCGAGGAGTTTCACTGGGATCTCGACGGCCCAGCGCGACACGGCGGCATCAGCTACGATGCTCCGCCGGCGCTGGCGGGGAGATCGGGCGCGGGAACCGTCCATCACGTGGCGTGGGCGACCGAATTGACGGAACACGAAGCGTGGCTCGACCGTCTGCAGCAAGGCGGGGTGTCGTCGACGCCGATCATCGACCGGTATTACTTCCGCTCGATTTATTTTCGCGAACCCAGCGGGGTGCTCTTCGAACTCGCCACGAAGGGTCCGGGGTTCACCGTCGATCTCCCGCTCGAACGCCTCGGTCATGAGCTGGTGCTGCCGCCGATCCTGGCGGCACGTCGAGCCGAGATCGAGGCGCAACTCACCCCGTTGCCCGATCCGCGCGCGGAATGGCATGGCATGGCGCGCGTCGATTCCGACCAGCCAGTGAGGAGATGATCGTGACCGCACCCGAAGGACACGAGCATCACTTCACCGCGCCGGAATCGGTGCGCGATGTCGTCATCGGGATGTCCGATGGGCTCACCGTCCCCTTCGCACTCGCCGCCGGACTCTCCGGTGCCATCGCCCAGAGCAGCATCGTGATCACCGCCGGCCTGGCCGAAATCGCGGCGGGCGCGATCGCCATGGGATTGGGCGGGTATCTGGCCGCGCGCAGCGACGCAGAACACTATGCCAGCGAACTCACCCGCGAGTACCGCGAGGTCGCCGTCGTTCCCGACAAGGAAGCGCAGGAGGTAGTCGACGTCTTCTCGGGATACGGCGTCACGCCGGACGAGAGCGCCGCCGTGATCGCCTCGTTCCGCCGGCGCCCCGACGACTGGGTGCGCTTCATGATGCGATTCGAGCTCGGCCTGGAGCAGCCGCATCCGCAGCGCGCGCTGCAGAGTGCGGCGACCATCGCGGTGTCGTATCTCGTGGGCGGGATGATTCCGTTGTCGGCCTACTTCGCGACAGCCAACGTGCCGACCGCGCTGCATTGGTCGATCGGCATCACGCTGACCGCGCTCGCGGTGTTCGGCTGGGTCAAGGGATACTTCACCGGAGCGCCCAGGATTCGCAGCGCGATCCAGACGCTGGTGGTCGGCGGCGTCGCCGCGGCCGCGGCATTCCAGCTTGCGCGCCTGGTCAACGGCCGGTGACACTGATCGATCCCCGCGTCGATGTGGGTCACGTGCACCTCAAGGT
>JBOHRY010000220.1:0-8394 GCA_050732955.1 Gemmatimonadales bacterium
CGCCCCGACGGCGATCCGCGCCTTCATGAAGTGGGGCCCCGAGCATCCGGCCAAGCACGATCTCTCGATGCTGCGCCTGCTCGGCAGCGTGGGTGAGCCGATCAATCCGGAGGCCTGGATCTGGTATCACAAGCACATTGGCCATGAGCACTGCCCGATCGTTGACACCTGGTGGCAGACCGAAACGGGCGGCATCATGATCACGCCGCTTCCGGGCGTCGTGACGACCAAGCCCGGCTCGGCGACCATTCCGTTTCCGGGCATCGACGCCGAACTCGTGGACGCGTCCGGCACGCCGATCCCGGAGGGTGGCGGCTATCTCACGTTGACATCACCGTGGCCGGGAATGTTGCGCACCATCTACGGCGACGATCACCGGTACCAGGCGACCTACTGGAGTCGTTTTCCCGGCCGCTATTTCGCCGGCGACGGCGCCAAGCTCGATGAGGACGGCTACTGGTGGATCCTCGGTCGGGTCGACGACGTGCTCAACGTCGCGGGGCACCGGATCGGAACCATGGAAGTGGAGAGCGCCCTGGTCGATCATCCCGCCGTGGCGGAGGCGGCGGTGGTCGGCAAGGCGCACGAACTCAAGGGACAGGCACTGGCCGCGTTCGTGACACTCAAGGAAGGACAGCACCCGACCCCAGCCCTGCGTGACGAGCTTCGCGACCACGTGGCGACCAAGATCGGCGCGATCGCGAAGCCGGACGACATCCTCTTCACTGCCGACCTGCCGAATACCCGCTCGGGCAAGATCATGCGGCGGCTCCTGCGCGACATCGCCGAAGGGCGCGCGCTCGGCGACACCACCACACTGGCCGATCCCAACGTCGTCGCGAAGCTCAAGGACCAGTACGAAGAGAAGGAATAAACTATTTGTTTAGCCCCGCCAGCCCGATCCGCCATTCCGCCTTGGTCTGATCCCAGCTCACCCGGTACGCCGTCGGATAGTACCCGCTGATGGCGCGCTCCGTGGCGCTTGTTACCGGGATCGAATCGTTCGGATTCGTCAGGAGATAGGCGCGCGTCACCATCGGTTCGAAGAAAGTGAACTGGCCGTTCCACGATCCGTTGATGAAGGTCCGGGTGAACGTCTGGCCGTGGAATTCCGGGGCGTTCGAGTCGGTCCAGTGCAGGCCCATGTGCGGAATCGCGTTCGCCGGAGGGTCGGCAACGTAGCCGGCCAGACGGAAGTCAGCGGTCGGCAGGTTGGCGGCCTTAGTGGCAAACGCCGGATCCGAGGGATCAATGGCGTTCCGGTCCGCCAGGGATTGCATGTAGAAGTGGAAGTCGAAATGCGGCACGGTATACACCATCGGCGGCGGATGGCCGGTCGGATTCCAATTCAATCCGATCACCTGGTATTGCGTGGTATTGCCCGCCGGAAGCGGCAGCAGATACTCGTAGCCGCCCATCTGGGGTGCGGTTGGCAAGCCGTCCAGCGACCCCTGACTCAGCGCGACACCCAGCTCGATCGGCGTGCCGCTCCGCAGCACGAGATAGGACCGGCCGGTCCCGTTGCCCACCGTGACCGTGGTGCCGTACTGCGTGGTGGGAATCTGATCGGTGGCGGTGTCGCCGGAACACGCGATCGTGATGATGGCGGTTGCCGCGGCCAGCACACAGGCAGCGGCACCCGTTGCCGCCGCAGATTTCTGATTCCTGGTCATCAACCCCTCCCTGCTCGGGGACCGGCATCGTCGGATTGGCCTGGCTCGCAGCGGTGCCGGACGCGGCCGCGATCCAGGCAAATGGCAACATAATGTCACGATGACACTGTTGTGCCATTTGCGCTGAAGTTACGTTTCGGCCGGGTCCCCGTCAAGCCGGAGCCATCGATGTCCCGATCATCAGGTGGGCGTGGCACCGTGTCTCCGGCAGACCCGCGCGGCGGCCAGAAACGGCGCACCCGGAGCGCGCTGCTGGCAACCGCGGCGCGGCTCATCGCCCTGGGGCAGACGCCGTCAGTGACCGAAGTGGCCGACGCCGCCGACATTTCGCGACGCACCGCCTATCGGTATTTCCCGACGCAGGATCAGCTGCTGGTCGAAGCCGCACTCGAAGGGCTGCGACCCGAGGTGGAGACCGCCGTGGCGGCCGCCCTGCCGGCAACGACCGGCGGTCTGAACGACATCGACCAGGCAGAGTTGCAACTGGCCGCCACGGTGCACGTGATGCATCGCCTGGCGGTCGAGCATGCCGCGTTGCTGCGAACGATGATTCGACTCACCACCGGGCGGACCACCGGAACCCGCCCGCTCCGCGGCTACCGGCGCATCGAATGGCTGACGTCAGCCGTCCTGCCGGTGCGCACTCGACTCGGCCGGCGGCGGTTCGCGCGGCTGATTTCGGCCCTGGTTTCGTGCGTCGGCATGGATTCGCTCTTTCTGCTGCAGGACACCCAGGGCCTCACACCCGCTGCCGCCGAGCGGGTGACGCTCTGGACCGCGCAGGCATTGCTGGCGGCCAGCGTGGCAGAGGCGGAATACGACAAATGAACGACGACGAAGCAGAGATCCGGCGCATCATCGCCCAACAGGCAGCCGCCTGGACTCGAGGCGACGCGGAGGGTTACGGCGCGGCCTGCGACGACGACGTCGGTTTCACCAATATCGTCGGCATGCGTTGGGAGACGCGCGCGGGGTTCAACCAGCGCCATGCGGAGATGTTCCGGAGCGTCTTTGCCGGGAGCCGGCTTTCCATCGTCGTCGAACGACTGCGATTCCATGGTTCGACCGTGGCAGTCGCGGAATTGCTGACCGAGCTCAGCGATTTTCGCGGACTTCCACCGGGAATTCCGGCCGATGCCGATGGACGATTGCGCACCCGGATGCTGGAGGTTTTCGCGAAGTCAGATGGATCGTGGAAAATCGTGGCGTGTCACAACACGGCGGTACGCGAACGGTCAGCCGAGCGCGGGCTTTAGCCCGCGACCGCTTCCCGTCAGACCTGGATCTGCGCGCCAAGCTCTACCACGCGATTAGGCGGCAACCCGAAGAAGGACGCGGCGCTGATGGCGTTGCGGCTCATCACGGCGAAGAGTTCGGCCCGCCACGCCGGCATCGTACCGGCTGCGCGCTCGGCGCCCATGTGGCGCGGCGGCACGATCAGCGTTTCGCGGCCCAGATAGAAGGTGATGTCGTGCAGCCGCAGCGGCGGCGGCGCCTCGCCCGGTTCGTGCAGTTGCATCGAGATGGCTTCCAGGATCGCCGGAACGTTGGGTGACTCCATGAAACCGTAGCGCACCTTGACCTGGAAGAGTCCCGCCCCGCGAGCCTCGACCGCCACCCTCTCCCCGTCGCCGACCTGCGGAATTTCCTTGGACGCGAGTGTCATCAGCAACACCTTCTCGTGCAGCACCTTGTTGTGCTTGAGGTGATGCAGCAGCACTGGCGGCGCCACGTCCGGAATTGACGTCATGAATACCGCCACGCCGGGTACGCGCGGCGGCTTGCGCTTGACGATGTCGGGAATGAAGAGCTCGAGCGGCAGCGACGTTTCCGTCATGATCGCCGTGACCAGCTGCCGTCCCCGCCGCCAGGTGCTCATCAGGAGGTAGATCACCGCGCCGGCCGCCAGCGGGAACCACCCGCCTTCGACGAATTTCACCATGTTCGCGCCGAAGAACGCGAGATCGACCACCAGGAAAAGCGCCGACAACGCCACCACGCCGGGAAGCGGCCAGTGCCAGATGCGGTATTCCACCACGGCAAGCAGAATGGTGGTAATCAGCATGGTGCCGGTGACCGCGACGCCGTAGGTGCTGGCCAGCGCGTCCGACGTCTGGAACGCGAGCACCAGCGACACGGTGCCGAGCCAGAGCGTCCAGTTGATGCCGGGGAGGTAGATCTGCCCGATGTAGGTGCGCGAGGTGTGGATCAGCCGCATGCGCGGCACGAAACCGAGTTGCATCGCCTGTTGCGTCAGCGAGAACGCGCCCGAAATCAGCGCCTGCGACGCGATCGTCGCCGCCATCGTCGCGATGACGACCATCGGGTACAGCCCCCAGCTTGGCACCACGCTGTAGAACGGATTGATCACTGCCGCCTGTCCCTGCGTCAGCAGCACCGCTCCCTGCCCCATGTAGTTGAGCATCAGCGCCGGCAGCACCACGCTCCACCAGGCGATCCGGATCGGGCGCCGGCCGATGTGCCCCATGTCGGCGTAGAGCGCTTCTCCTCCCGTGAGCACCAGGAAAACCGCGCCCAGCACGAAGACCGTGCGGAAGCCGTTGCGCTGCAGGTACCACCAGGCGTGCGCCGGATTGAGCGCCGCGACCACGCCGGGATGCTGCACGATGCCGTGAATGCCGAGACCGGCGAGGCAGCCGAACCAGATCACCATCAGCGGCCCGAACATCCGGCCGACGCTCGCCGTGCCGCGCTTCTGCAGCCAGAAGAGCGCCGTGAGGATTCCGATGGTGATGGGAATGACCCAATGCTGGAACGCCGGCGAGGCAAGCTGCAGCTGGCCCGCGCTGCCGTGATGCACGGCGAGGCCTTCGACCGCGGCGAGCACCGAGATCGCCGGGGTGATCATCCCGTCGCCATAGAGGAGCGCCGCGCCGAACAGTCCGAGCATCAGCAGGAACTCGCGGCGGTGTCCCGCGCGACCTCGTGGGCGCACCAGTGCCAACAGCGCCAGGATGCCGCCCTCACCGCGATTGTCGGCGCGCAACACCATGGCGATGTACTTGAACGAAATCACGAAATTGAGCGACCAGAAGACCAGCGACAGCACGCCCAGGACGTTCTCGGGAGAGAGCGGGACGGCGTGCGCGCCGTTGAAGCATTCCTTGAGCGCGTAGAGCGGGGACGTGCCGATGTCGCCGTAAACGACGCCCAATGCCGCGAGGGCAAGGCCGCCGAGCACCTTGCCCGACGGCGCCTTCTGGTCCTCGGTCACTGGCCGCCGAGCGGAGACGACGTGGCGGGGGCGTGCGGTGCCGCGGCCGCCAGCGAATCCACCAGCTGCACGATCATGTCGGCGTTGGCGGAGGTGTAGATCCTGCCGTTGATCAGGAACGACGGCGTGCTGTTCACGCCGAGCTTGGTGGCTTCATTGAACGACGCCTGGATCCGTCCGGCGTATTTCGCCGATTGCATGCAGGCGTTCCACGAGGTCATGTCGATCCCCTTGCTCCGGACGATGTCGCTGATGACCGACATGGGATTGCTCTTGAGCACCCAGTCCATCTGCCGCTGGAACAATCCTTCCTTCACGTCCCAGAAATGATTCTGGTCGTTGGCGCAGGCGGCGGCATGCGCGGCGATCCGGCTGTTGGCGCCCTCGATCGGGAAGTCGCGGAATCGCAGCCGCGCCTTCCCCGGCTGGATCACCCGACTGTTGAGGTCGGGAAACTGCACCTGGTCGAAGTCGGCGCAGTGCGGACAGCCAAAATCGGCGTACTCGGTGATCTCGACCGGCGCGCTCGGTGCCCCGAGGATGTAACCGCGGAACCCGGACGTGTCGGCGCTGGTTACCACCACGTTGGCCGGAATGGAGATCGGCGCGCCGTTGTGGATCCGGGTGGCGATGAATGCGAGACCCCCGACGAGCACGACGGCAAGGGCGATGTAGAAGGGCCGCTGGGCAGGGGCCATGATGCCTCGTGTGCGTCGGCCGCGAGCGCGGGACCCCTGCCGCGAGGTCACGACGGCGAACGCGCGATACGGATGAGTCCGCGCTCGCGCCGGTCGGAACCACGGCCGGCGCCGCGCAGAATCTAATGCCCGGCTGGTTGGAATTGCCCCGGAGTGCCCGGATTCCCTATATTGCGCCCCGGTGAATCACCGGTCGGGTGCAGCATCCCGATCAAACCCCTGAAGGAAGGTCGATTGACGAAGAAGAAGCCAACCTCCCGCACCCCGACGATGCCCACCGCGGTAGACCAGGCGCGCGACGAACTGTTCAGCCATATCCTCCGGTGCGGCGTGCTGGAAGCCGCAGCCGAACACCAGAAGGAATGGCTCGACGACACCATGCAGTACATCGGCGAACGCTACGCTCTCAGCCCGGACCAGCTGGTGCAGGTCCGCGCGCTCGGCGATCGCTTCTGCCAGCCGGTCGTCAAGCGGACTGCGGTATCGGATCAGGAGCCGGTCGAAGTCGGAGAGCGCTGACTAGCGCTCCTCGTTCAGCACGATCTCGGTCCGGACGGGAATGTCCGGATTGAGCGACTGAAGCACCGTGCAGTACTTCGTGACCGAAAGGTCGATGGCGTGCCGCACGGCCTTCTCGGTCAACCCCTCGCCGCTCAACCGGAAGGTCATCCACAGTTCCAGAAAACGCTTCGGGTAATCCGCGGCGCGGCGCCCGCCGACATCGATCTCGAATCCGGTCAGCGTGATGCGTTTCTTCTCCAGGATGCTGACGACATCCGCGCCCGAACATGCGCCTGCCGCGATCAGCAGCATCGACACCGGGCTCGGCGCTTCCTTCCCGTCGCCGTCGACATCGACGTGCGGTCCGCCCGGCTTCCCCGCGGTAAATCGCAAGCCGCCCGTCCACTCGAGTGAGACTTGGCGGCGGTTCACGTCCGTCATCGTGACCTGAGCTTTCGAAAGAACGGCTGGTTGTAGTCGTAGATGGCGTACAGCGCGACGCCGGCCGTCATCCAGGCGAGCGGCCGCAACCGCGGCAGGTCCAGCACGAAAAAGACCAGCGTGAGCATCTGCAGCAGCGTCACGGCCTTGCCGCCAAGACGCGCCGGAACGGCGGTGACCCGGCCGGTCGCCAGCGTGATGAAGAACGCCACGGTGGCGACGATGTCGCGGGCCAGCACGCCGACCACTTCGTACCAGGTGAGCTTGCCGGCAGCCAGCACGACTGCGAAGGCGATCGCCACGAAGAGCTTGTCGGCGATCGGGTCGAGCACGGCGCCAATCCGCGAGCTGCCGAAGCGGCGCGCGACGAAGCCGTCGCCCAGGTCGGTTGCGGCCGCGAGGCCGAGCACCACCAGGCGCACCGGTGTGCTGCTGACGATAGGGAAGACGACAGCGAGCGGAATCCGCAGCAGGGTGATGCCGTCGGCCGCCGAAAAGTGGCTGGCACGTGGCGCGGTGTCGGGAACGGCCATGGCGTAAAGCTACCCGGGTTCTACCACACCCTCCGCGCGCGACGCCGGATCGAGCAACTGGGAGGCGGCGTGCACCGCGGCGCGATCGACCACCCGATACGGCGCGGCCGGATCTTCGAGCTCGCCCAGGCCCTGGCCGAGCAGCCAGGCACCGGCGATCTCACCGGCCAATGCTCCCGCGCTTTGTCGCGCGATCTCCGCGTGTCCCGCCAGCATCGCCGTCGCGCGCAGGACTTCCTCGGCGCTCGGCGGCTCGTGGCGAAAGGTCGCCAGCTCCTCGAGCATCGCCTCTCGTGCTTCGTCGAGGCGCGCCGGATCGGTGGCGATATAGGTGATCAATGCGCCGGTGCGGCGGCGCTGCCACGAAGTCGCGACCACCGAGTAGGCCAGCGAACGAGCGCTCCGCAGCGATTCGAAGAGCCGGCCTCCGAGCCCGGCCGCGATCGCTCCCCACACCTCGGCGGCAAACCGCTCGGGTGATCGCCGCGACGGACCGGGAAAGACCATGGCCAGCGCCGACTGCTTCCGGTCGCGATGCGCGACCCGGATGCCGGGCACGATCGCCGCTGACGCAGTCACGCCAACGGGAGGCATGGTACCGGTCGCGACTTCTCTCCCGCGCCGGAGTCGCACCACGTCTGCAAGCTCGTCGGCCATGCGTCCTGCGTCGCCGTTCCCGACCGCCACGAGTGTGATGCGTGCGGCCAGGGTACGCGCGTGCCAGGCGCGCACTGTATCGGCATCGAAAGTGGCAATCGACTCAGGCGTTCCCAGAAGCGGCGAACCGTAGCCGACGTCTCCGTAAGCGACGCCGAGGGCAAGCTGCATCGGGAAGCGGAACATGTCATCGGCGACGCTTCGCGCATCGTCGGCCAGAAGTCCGCGCTCGATCGCGACCAGATCCGGCGCCAGTCGTGGACGCTCGAGTACATCCAGAAGGAGAGCGGTTGCGGCGGCGGCGTGCGGTGTCAGGACCGTCGCGGCAAGTCCGAGAAGATCGGCGCTGAGCACCGGCGAGAGCGTCCCTCCCATCGTCTCGATGGCAAAGGCGAGCGCGGTTGCGTCGAGTTCCTCCGTGCCGCGCAGCATCGCGCGGATTCCCAGCGCCGCCAGTCCGGCATTCCCGGAATCTTCGCTGTCGTCGCGCACGCGATACAGGGCGAGCGCGGTCTGATCGACGTCACCGAACCGGGCCGCGAGAATGTCGATGTCACCGACGACGCGTTGCACGATCACCGGCGTCGGATGTGTCATGCCATCGCCCCGGCGGTGAGCCGCCGCAGCCGGTCAACATCGAAGGGAACGTTGGATGC
>JBOHRY010000221.1:0-4382 GCA_050732955.1 Gemmatimonadales bacterium
GCACTGGGAGACCGCGTGGATCGGCTTCGCGGCATGGCCGCCGGCGCGAACGACTATCTCGTCAAACCGATCGACCGGATCGAGGTCTCGCTCCGCGTCCGCAACGCCGTACGCCTGCGAGTGATGCACCGGACCGTGCAGCGCCAGCTTGCCGAATTGCGGCGGCTCGAACGCCTGCGGGACGATCTGGTCTCCATGGTGGCGCACGACCTGCGATCTCCCTTGACCGGCCTGCGCGGACTGCTCGAGTTGCTGCAGGAGGGAGCCCGCGATCGTCCGCCATCCGCGGTCATCGACCTGTTGCCGGACGCCGTGCGCACCGTCGACGAGATCAACGGGATGATCGGCGACATGCTGGACGTGAGCCGGCTGGAGGACGCCGCACTCCCGCTCGAATGGCGTGCAGCCGACCTCCAGGTGCTCGCCAGCGAAGCGGTCGCGCGATTGGGGCCGCGGCCGTCCTTTCATCCAGTCACGGTGATTGTTGACAGCGCGCCTGCGCCGGTCAGCTGCGACGCCTCGCTGATTCGTCGGGTGATCGTCAACCTCGTGGCCAATGCGGTGCGTTTCTCGCCCTCGAACGGCACAGTCCGCGTCACTGCCGGTCCGCTGGATGGCGGAGCACTTCTGCGGGTGCGCGACGAGGGGCCGGGGATCCCGGCCGCAGAGCAGGAACGCATCTTCGAAAAATTCACGCAGCTTGCGGGCGCGCGCGCGGCGCGCAGCCGGAGCAGCGGCCTGGGGCTGACCTTCTGCCGGATGGTGATCGAGGCGCACGGCGGACGCATCGGGGTTACCAGCGGCGACGTCGGCGGCAGCGAATTCTGGTTCTCACTGCCCGCCGCCCGCCCCCAACCGGATGATTCAGCTATGAAGTAGATCGGGCTCCGATTACCTTCCGCCGCGAAAACGACTGCTCTCTTTCGTTCGAGGTACGCGTGCAGTTCGAGTCCAGGCGAATCGGGACCGACGCCGTCCTAGTCATCGCGGCGACAGTGGCCACCGGCTGTCACAAGGCGCAGCCATTTGCCTTTCCACCGCCCACCGTCTCCGTGGTGCAGGTCGCGCCCGAGCGCGTGGCCGAGCCGATCGAGTTTGCGGGACAGGTGCAGGCGGTGCGGCGAGTGGAGGTGCGATCGCCGGTGGCGGGGGTGATCGTGGCGCAGCCGATTTCCGAAGGCGCCCAGGTCACCGCCGGACAGGTGTTGTTCAAGATCGATCCGACCACCTACGCCGCGACGCTCCGCGGAGCGCAAGCGCGCCTGGCGCAGGCGCAAGCCCAGCTCGACAATGCCACGCGCACGGTGACCCGGCTTCGTCCATTGCTGACCGAGCATGCGGTCGCGCAAAAGGACCTCGACGACGCCGAGTCGGCGGAAGCGCAGGCGCGTGCCGCGACCGACGACGCCAAGGCATCCGTGGACCGGGCGCGCAAGGATCTCAACGACACCGACGTCAAGGCCGAGATCGCCGGTCGGGTCGGCAAGGCCAATCTCGTCCTGGGCGCTCGCGTGACCGGCCCTGCCGATCTCCTCACCACCATCGACGTGCTCGACCCGGTGCGGATCACCTTCCGGCCGTCGACGCAGCAAGTCCTCGCCTGGCGGCGCGATCCCGCCGCGACCCGCGCCCTCCTGCCCGGTGGGAGTGCTCGCGTGCGGATCGTGCTTCCCGACAGTACGGAGTATCCCGTCGCCGGCAAACTCGATTTCGTGGCGCCAGTGGTGGACTCGGCGACCGGCACGGAGGAGTACCGCGCGGAGGTTCCCAATTCGCAGCACCTGCTTGTTCCGGGGCAGTTCGTTCGCGTGCGCCTCGAAGGACTGATGCGCGACAACGCCATCCTCATTCCGCAACGCGCCGTGGTGCAGTCGCTGGGGCGCCAGTCAGTTTACACGCTGGGGCGAGGCGATACCGTGCAGAGCCATGACGTCCGGGCCACCGCGTGGATTGGCCAGCGCTGGCTGATTGATTCGGGACTCGCGGCGGGCGATCGCGTGATCGTCGACGGCGTGCAGAAAGTGCGACCCGGCGCGGTCGCGAAGCCGGTGCCCCTGGCCGCGGACTCGGCGGCCGCCGGCGGCGGGCGCGGGTCGTCGCCGACGCCATGACGCACCCGACTTCGCCGCGATCCCGCAGCGACATCAAGTATTACTTCATCCGCCGTCCGGTGATGGCGGGCGTGATCGCCATCGTGATCACGCTGCTCGGGCTGGTCTCGCTCCAGTTCCTCCCGGTCAACCGGTATCCGTCGATATCGCCGCCGTCGATCCGCATCACGGCGGTGTATCCCGGTGCGACCGCGGAGGACGTGGCGCGCGCGGTCGCGGCGCCGATCGAACAGCAGCTCTCGGGGCTGCCGGGCCTCTTGTACTTCAAGTCGTCGAACTCCAGCGATGGCACGATGAGCCTGCAGGTGTTCTTCGACATCTCTCGCAGCCAGGATCTGGCCGCGGTCGATGTCCAGAACGCCGTGAAGCTGGCCGAACCGCAGTTGCCGCAGGAAGTCACCCGCAACGGCGTCGTCGTCACCAAGGCGCAGACGGACATCCTGCTCGTCGCGGCACTCTCGTCGGCTGACCCGCGGTACGACGCCAACTATCTCACCAACTACGC
Source organism: Gemmatimonadales bacterium (assembly GCA_050732955.1). Classification (GTDB taxonomy): domain Bacteria; phylum Gemmatimonadota; class Gemmatimonadetes; order Gemmatimonadales; family GWC2-71-9; genus Palsa-1233. The sequence continues at coordinate 2,617 of JBOHRY010000221.1, forward strand.
CACGCTGTATGTGGCGGACGATATCAAGCGCCTTCCCGGCGTGGGCGACGCAACGGTATTCGGCGGCGGACAGTTCGCCATGCTGATCCGCCTCGATCCGGAGCGGATGTCGCAGATGGGCCTCACCGTGGACGACGTCTTTGCGGCCGTGCGGGAACAGAATGCGCCGGCTCCAGCGGGGCGCATCGGCCGCGAGCCGGCGCCGCCTGGCACGCAGTTCACCATGCCGGTCACCGCCGAGGGCCGGCTCCAGACGGTCGATCAGTTCAAGGGGATCATCATCCGCGCCGAGAAGGACGGATCGGTGGTGCACCTGAGCGACATCGCCCAAGTCGAGCTCGGCGGACAGAGCGCCGACCTCGAGGGACGGCTCAACGGCAAGCCGACGACCTTCTTTCTGCTGTATCTGCAGCCCGGGGCGAACGCCTTGCGCGTCAAGGGCGAGCTGGTGGACCGGATGAACCAGCTGCAGCATTCGTTTCCGCCGGGGATCACCTGGTCGGTACCATTTGACACGACGCCGTTCATCGCCGCGTCGATCGAGGAGGTCACCAAGACGCTGCTGGAGGCGATGGCGCTGGTGACGCTGGTGGTTTTCCTCTTCCTGCAGAGCTGGCGAGCGACGCTGATTCCAGTCCTGGCCGTGCCGGTGTCGGTCATCGGAACCTTCCTCGGCCTGCTCGCGCTGGGATTCTCCGTCAACGTGCTCACCCTGTTCGGCCTGGTGCTGGCGATCGGCATCGTGGTGGACGACGCGATCGTGGTGATCGAGAACGCGGAACGCGTCATGACGGACGAAGGGCTGGATGCCGTCCACGCGGCGGACAAGGCGATGCAGCAGGTCGCCGGCGCGCTGGTGGCCATCGTGCTGTCGCTCTGTTCGGTCTTCATCCCCGTCGCGTTCCTGGGCGGCATCACCGGATCGATGTTCCGCCAGTTCGCGGTCACCATCGTCATCGCGGTGGTGATCTCCGGTACGGTGGCGTTGACGCTGACGCCGGCGCTCTGCGCCGCGTTGCTCAAGGATTCACCCGAACACGCGAAGCACGGGCGGTTCTTCACCTGGTTCAACTCCTTCTTCGACCGGACCCGCGGAGGGTATACCCGCAATGTCGGCCGGGTGGTGGGCCGTCCGCGCACCTTCCTGGCGCTGTTCGCCGTCATCGTGGCGCTGATCGTCGTCCTCTACCGCCATGTGCCGACCGGATTCCTGCCGACGGAAGACAAGGGATTTTTCGTCGCGGCGGCCCAGCTGCCCAGCGGTGCCTCACTGCAGCGCACGCGGAACTTCGTCCAGCGCATGGAAGGCGTGCTGCACAGTGACAGCGGGGTGAAAGCCACCGTGGCCCTGGTCGGACTCGACATCCTGTCGCAGGCCAACCAGACCAACTCGGCCGTGATCTTCGTGGGTCTCAAGCCGTGGGACGAGCGGAACAGCAAGGAATCCGCCGACGCGATCCTCGGCCGCGTGAATGGCGCGCTTTTCGGCATGCCCGACGCGCTGGCGTTCGCATTCAACTTCCCGGAAATTCCCGGGGTGGGGACAACGTCCGGGCTCGAACTCAACCTGCAGGCGCGCGGCGGACAGGACGTCAACCAGTTCAATGCGCAGGTCAACGAGTTCATGCAGGAGGTCGCCAAGCTGCCCGAGCTGACCGGCGCCGCCACCACCTTCCGGATCGACGCGCCACAGATCTACCTCAACGTCGACCGCGAAGCAGTCAAGGCGCACAACGTGTCGTTGGGCACGCTGTTCACCACGCTGC
>JBOHRY010000222.1:0-4580 GCA_050732955.1 Gemmatimonadales bacterium
GGCCTCTGGGTCGGGTATGCGCGGCGGTCGCCGCGCGTCGGAATAATCGTAACGCCCTTCCGTCGGGAGCGCGCGGCTAGAAATGCTCCGGGAAATCCCGCCGAGCGGACGACACTTTCCACGGCGCCGCCTGCCAGTTGTCCTGGTGTGCGCCGTCACCCACCCAGCCGGGGAGCGGCAACGCCAGGTGCGCTGACAGCGCCGCCACGTACGGTTCGTACATCGACCGAAGTTCCGCCAGCCTGGCCACCGCATTCGCATCTTCGAAGCGGATGCCGGCGTCTGCCAGGCGCTCGAGCAACCGGGAGTACTCCGCATCGGGGAGCCGGTCCACCGGTTGGGCGGGCCTTCGGGCGCTGAACACCTGCGCCAGGTCGACTACCGCATGACGCGCCATCGCGAAGGTGAGCTGCGCCTGGCGCACGCACCAGCCATCGAAGCCGACCATCACGAGCGCGCTGGTGTCGAGCACCGTGGTGAGCGCCGCCAGCCACGACTGGTTGCCGTGCTGCGAACGGAAGTACGCCAGCACCGGATATGAGAGATGACTCTCCAGCACTTCGGCGGCCCATTGTTCCCATTCGCCGAGCAATCGGGTGAGATCGTTCTGGTCGGGGTCAGTGCGGTAGCGCCAGAGCAATTCGCCCGCCGACGGCGGCGAGCCCGCGCGCGCATCGAGCAGCGAGATCGCGATCTCCCGCCGGGAGAACGCCTGATAGATCACCGGGAGATAGCCGATCACGATGGCGAGGAAAGCGAATCCCAGCCCGGATTCGGTGACCGTCAGCAGTTTCGCGATCCCGATGCGCGGGACCACGTCGCCCATGCCCAGCGTGAAGAAGGTGGTGCCACTGAGATAGAGATCGTCGAGGAATCGCGGCGCGCTGCCGTCCATCTTCAGCGCCGACCCTGCCGCCCACTGCAGCAGACCGAACGCCATCACGATGCTCAGTGCCCAGAGCGCCAGCAGCACCAGCAGCGAAAGCGGTCCGAACCACCCCAGCGAATTTTCGCGGAACCGCCGCGGCATGCGCATCGCCGTGGCGCGCCAGGGCCGCCACGCGCCGCGGTAGTAGAGCGACGTCAACCGGAATCTGCGGTTGATCCGTCGAGGAAGGATGATGGTTTCGAATGCGTCGCGCAGAATGGCGAACAGGAATGCCAGCCCGACGATCCCGGCGAACACGCGCATCGTCACCTCTCAGTCGGGGCGTGGCGCGGCGCCCGGATGCAGCAAGGGGCGGCTCGGGCCGCCCCTCCGTCGTGCCAGATGCGACGCGAGCCGGCTGCTGCTATTTCTTGCGGCGTGCCCGCGCCACGGCAACGCCAGCGGCCGTCACTGCGGCGGCACCGGCCAGTGCCGCTGCCACCTTCTTGCGCTTTCCCTTCTTGGCGCTGGCGGCGCGCACCTCGGCTCGTCCCTTGCTCAGGCCATGCGCGATTTCCAGCGCCACCACCGCCGCCGCGGCCCGCGCACCGGCCTTCACCGCCGCCGTGGCCGCGCTCTTCGCCACCCTGCCCATGCGTGTCGCGGTCTTTCGGTTCTCCTTCACGGCGCTCTCTGCCGCCTGCTTCAGTCCGGTCATCGGTTTCTCCAGGGAAAGGCCGCAGGCATGTGCGCTGCGGCGCGTCACTTACCCCGGGGAGACGTTCCGGTCGGCGATGCCGACACGGGGAATGACACTACTTCTTGAGCGCCCAACCGTCGATGTGCATGTCGATGTGGTGATTGATGCGGAGGCCGGCCTGACCATCGGTTGACGCTCCAGCCAGCTGGGTCTTCGCCAGCGCCTTGACCAGCTTGCCATTGATCAGGAAGTGCACCGTGTCTTTCGCGACGTGGATCAGCAGCGTGTTGGTGGCACTGCCATCGGTCGGCGAGTCGCGATTGATCGCGGGCTCCGGCGTGGCCGGCGTTTCCGGAACGATTGCGGTATTCATGCGGCCATTCCGGTGCGAAATCAGCATCGAACCGTCGAACGGTTTGATCACGAAGTAGAGATAGTTCTGCGTCGAGTCCTGCAGATTCGAGCCGCCGATGAAAATCCCGAACGCCTCATGCTGCATGCTCTTCGACTGCTTGAATGTGGCGGAGACCTGGTAGATGCCGTGGCCGACATCCTTGGTGTTGTAATAGATCGCCGCCGGGCCACTGGTGACGTGCAGTCCCTCGCCCATCGTGACGAACGACACTGACGTGGGCGCCGGCATCGGCTGATTACCACGGGTATCAAACCTCATCATCCATCCGGGCGGGAGCTTGCCACTTCCCATTACGGCGCCTTGCGCCACGAGCGGTGCCGCACCGAACAGCGCGAGCAGAGCGAATCGAGTGCCGATGGACTTGAGCATCGCAATCATCCTCTGGAGATGGGTGCTGGGGAACAGCGGGTGATCAGTCCTTCGAGTCGAGACGTGCGTCGAGCCACGCGAGGAGACAGCGGTCAACATCCTCTGTCGCCTGCGCTGCCTGCTGCGGCATGACTGACCAGCGGCGACCCGGTCCCATCAGGTACCATGTCGGCGCCACGGCGGCTTCGTCTCGCTTGGGGTTTGCAGGTATCCCTTCATACGACACAAAGTGGAACATTCGGCCGCGATGCGTAAGATGTCGCTGGTCGATCTTGTAGGCCGTCATGGATCCTCGCGGAGCGGACCTCTGGAATCTACACGCCGGGCCGCCAAATTCGCGGATCATCATGTCGCGGTGGCGCTGACCAGTGCGATGCCACCTCGAGCAGATGGGGGTTTCCGGTCGGTCAGTCGGCGACTTCTGGCGCCCCCCGTCTCGGACGCCGATTCACTCGAAGTCCGTGCCCGGACGGCGCGCTCGTGCGCCGGCTGCCAGAGGCGCATCCCGCCGCGAAACGCGTCGGCGTTGCTGCCGATCCGGGTACGGTCCGGAAGTTTGTCCAGCATGCGGCGCATGCGCCGCGCATTCCCGCCGCCGAGAAGCAGTGTCTCGGCCTGCATCGCCACCATCAGTCGCGAGACGACGTCGATCACGAACCGGCGCCACCGTCGTGAACCGCGCTCGAGCCGGCTCGCATCGCCGACGTAATCCTCGAACGTCTTCTTCTTGCGATACGGCAAGTGCGCCAGTTCGAGTGGCTGCAGGTGTCCCTGTACCACGAGCGCCGCGCCCAGTCCGGTGCCGAGCCCGAGGAAGAGCATCCGCCCGCCAGTGTATCCGCCGAGTGCCTGCATCGACGCGTCGTTGATCAGCCGGACGGGGCGATGGAACGCGCGTTCAAAGTCGAACCCGACCCAACCACGCCCCAGGTTGCTGGGCTCGGCCGCCGGTCCGTGCGGCCCGACCGGACCCGGATAGCCGATCGACAGTACGTCGTAGGTCCACTCTCTGGTGGCGTCGAGCACTTCCTTGACCATGGTCGCCGGCGTGAGTGAGCGGCCGGACGGCAAGCGAACCGGCTTCCGGTGTCCGGTGGCCAGCAGCTTGATGTGGGTTCCACCGATGTCGACCACCAGGACGCGCGGGTGTTCGGATGTCATGCGGCATTGCTCCGTTTGTCGGGACCGGCAACGGTGACGGTGAAGTTGGTGCCTTCCCACTGATTGGCCTCGGGCCAGAACATGGTGAATTGCACCCGATCTCCATCGACCAGTGACTCGGTGGGCAAGTCAGTGACGTGCACGTCGAGCCCTGTGTCGCGCGAGGCGTGGTCCGCGGTGGTGATCCAGTCGTCGCTGGTCCAGTGCAGCCGGGTCGGCGCCGTCGTCTCGATCCGGAGCGTCCGGCCGCGATCGAGGATCCGGATCTTCTGGTTGAAACGCCAGACGCCATAGGCCGACACCGTGTGATTCACGAGATAACGCCGCACCGTCTGCGGCGGAAGGTCGAACACCGCGCCATCGTGCAGCGAGCGGCGCAGCTTGACGTACTCGGCATGGGCCCAGACCAGCGGCATCGCCGATCCCGCCGCGCGACCGCAGAAGAGTTCGCGCTCCGGAATGTCGGCGGTGTCCCAGATCTGCTCCGGCAGAAGTCCCGATCCGCTCGCCATGGCTTCGAACGCTGCGAGCAGGCTCCGCGCCTGGTCCAGATGGCCGGCCTGGAGTTCATAGTGTGCCCGTTCCCCCGTCAGTAACGGCCACGCGCGACCGATTCCGGTGCCGTCGAATGGGCTGCCGTCGGCGTGTTCGCCGTATCCGTCACCATTGTACCGGTGCCAGGATGGTCCTGCGGGCGTCTCGACCTTGAGGAGGCGGTCGATCAGGCGAATCGTGTTGACGATGCGACGATCCTCGGCGGTACGCAGTCCGAAGCGCACCAGCGCCAGCGCATCGCAGCTGATCAGGTCACTCGCCGCGGTGTCGGCATCGGGCAGCGGGACATTCTTGACGGGGACGCTGGATTGCAGGCGTGTGGTCTCGTCGTCCGTCTCCAGCGGTGCGACGCGAACGTAGTAGCCGTCCACGTCGAAGTGACGGTCGCGCTCGCTCCCGCTCGCGTACATCCAGTGGTCGATGCAATCGTTCCACGCGTCGGCGGTTTCGACGAGGTAGGTCGCGACATCAGGTTCATCGAAGAGGCGAGCGAGTTCCGCTGCTACCAGGAG